>JBCDHN010000852.1:0-1915 GCA_038749915.1 Verrucomicrobiota bacterium
AATGACCTCCACGAACGCTGGAAAGATTCGGTGTACCGACCTCGCAAAGCGCCAGATCATTGTCCACTCCTACCACCGAGACCTGTTCGGGAACAACGATTTGCGCGGCGCGACACGCTTCCAACAGGAATAAGCCGCGCTGATCGCTGCAAACCATGATCGCAACAGGTTTGGGAAGCTTGGTGAGCCACTTCTGCAATTGCGAAAAGTGAGCGCCAACTCCTTCCGACCTGCCGCGCTCGGAATTAAGCAGCGAATAGGAATCGCCTTGCTCGGTAAACTGACGAAAGGCGGCTTCACGCCGTTGCGACCAGTTTTCCCCTTCGATTCCATAGAAGGCAAAGTGGCGAAATTCGCGTTGCCAAAAATGCTCGGCGACCCGCTGGGAAATCATTTCGTCGTTTACATGGACCAGTGGAAAGTCGTGGGATGGTACTCCGAGCACATCGACCACTGGGATTTTCAGTTTCTTCAGCGCCAACGCCATCTCAGCGGTCTGAATTCTTGCGATCACGCCGTCTCCCCGCCAGGATTCCACCCACTCAGGCACGTCGTCTTCCAAGCCACGAGCAGCGTGAAAGATCTCCCAATTGCCGATTTGCCGGGAAAATTCAGCGATTCCACGCAAAATCTCGCGTCCCGACCCGAGGGATGTCTCCACGAGAAGAGCAATGCGCTTACGCTTGGACAAGATCGAATGCATACGGTTCGATTTCTACAAACTTCGGTTCGATATCTCAAGACCAAATGATTGCTCGATCATGGTTTCCGGTTTCGTTGATCAGCCATGCCCAACGAGGAAAACCAGTTCCAAGCGAAGTTCGAGATTGCCCCCGAGTTCCGGATCGAGGCTCCCGGTCGGGTCAATTTGATTGGCGAACACATCGACTATTTGGATGGATGGGTTATGCCTGCAGCGATCGATCAACGGATAACGGTGCTGGCGGCTTCGGATTCTTCGAGCGGGGGGATCGAGGTATGGTCAGCGGAGCAGGACGCAACAACCTACACCTTGGCGACCACGGAATTCGAGGCGCGGACAAGGTCCGAGGAATCCTGGTTGAATTACCTGATCGGCGTCTTTGCAGCCTATGCAGAGCGAGGAATCAAAATCCCAGCCTGCCGGATTGGCATTTTTTCAACGTTGCCGTCAGGAGCGGGCCTGAGTAGCAGTGCCGCCTTGGAAACAGCGACGGCTTTGTTGATCGAGGCGCTGACTGGATTTGAGATTTCGGTGGGTGAACGGGCCTTGCTATGCCAGAAAGCGGAACACGAGTGCGTGGGCGTTCCCTGCGGAATCATGGATCAGCTCACGGTTGGTGCCGGAGTCGAGAATCACGTTTTGAGGATCGACTGCCGTGACTTGACGGTGGAGCCGATTCCGTTGCCGGAAGACGTCTGTCTGGTGGTGGCAGACACTGGAGTAAAGCATGCCCTTGGCGATGGCGAATATCGCAAGCGGCGGGAGGATTGTGAAGCTGCGCTGACGATTTTGGAGGCTGACTCGTTCCGCGACGTCTCGCTGGAATCGATCAACCAAAGCTGCGAAGAGCTTGGAGACCGCCTCTTCCGACGGGCTCACCATGCGGTAACCGAGATGCTGCGAGTGGCCGATTTCGCGGAGGCGTTGAACGCGGGACAGTTCCACGAACTGGGTAGGCTGATGCGCGAAGGGCATAATTCGTTGCGGGACAATTTTGAGGTGAGCTGCGCGGAACTGGATGCCCTTGTGGACAGCGGCTTCGAGTTCGGGGCCGAACGAGGACATTTGGGTTCGCGAATGACAGGCGGCGGATTTGGAGGATCGACGATTCATCTGGTCCAGGGAGATGCCGCTCCGGCATTTCTCGATCACCTCCAGCTGGCTTATGGAGTCTTTTTCAATCGCGATCTCAACTGTTTTGTTACCCACGCC
>JBCDHN010000853.1:0-1907 GCA_038749915.1 Verrucomicrobiota bacterium
CAATTTTGTTAATTTTGCTGATCTATCAGGAATCTTAAATTGCGGACTCGGTCAGGATTGCCGACGCACCTTTCAACTCTCAAACCACCACGCCTTCCACTGTCTCATGCTCGAATTCTGCGTTCTCGGAAGTGGTAGTGCTGGCAACAGTTCGCTGGTTCGTTCCGGAAAAACCACGATTCTGATCGATGCAGGCTTGAGCGCGAAGCAGTTGGTCATTCGGATGCAGGAAGTCGGGGTGAACCCGGATCATTTGGACGGGATTGTGCTGACCCACGAGCATGGCGATCATACCCGCGGGATTGATGTGCTCTGTCGCAAACGCAAACTGGCGGTGTATTGCAACATCCGCACCCGGGAAGTGCTGCGGCCCAAAGTCGAGAGCGAGGTTTCGTGGAGGTTGTTTGAGAGTGGCGATGCCTTTCCGGTTGGAGACATCCGGATCCAAAGCTTCTACATTCCCCATGACGCGGTTGAGCCCATGGGATTTGTCTTTGTGAATGGCGCGGGCCGGCTCGGGTTGCTCAGCGATATCGGGCATGTCACCACCCTGGTCAAAGATCATCTTTCCGGCGTCGATACGCTTTTTGTGGAGGCAAATTACGATGATTTGATGCTGCAGAACGATACCAAACGTCCGTGGTCGACCAAGCAGCGGATTTCTTCGCGGCACGGTCACCTGTCCAACGCCCAGGCTGCGGAGCTGGTCTCGGATATCGAGAGCGAAACGCTGCACCGGGTGGTTCTGGGCCACTTGAGTCGGGATTGCAATGCGCCGGACGTGGCCATTGGGGCGATTCGCAAGACGTTGGAAGAGCAGAACCGTGCGGATATCTGTGTCGAGTGTGCCGGGCAAAATGAAGTGATTCCCTTTCAGCCGGTTCGCAAAGGCGGGATGTCGGTTCCGGTAAAGGTGGCTGAGGAAAAGGAACCGGTTCGCCCTCGCGTTCCGGCGGCGCCAATGAGTCCGTGGCAGGCATCTCAGCAATCGCTTTTTGAGATCTAGTACCAATCGGCGGAAACTAGGGAGCGTTCGAAAATGCCACGCAAGTCGTGTCATCCTTCGACAGACTCTGGACGACAATGAACCGAATTTCCTCTGGAGTTGGAGGATGCTTGCGTATTCCCTGAGAAGCTGTTCACTGGCGGGGATGAAAAAACTCCTCTTCGTCTCTTTGTTGACTGCTTTGATCGGGTTGGGAACGGCTGCAGAGCGTCCCAACGTCGTTTTCATCATGTGCGATGATTTGGGCTATGGTGACATCCAGTGTCTCGCACCTGAGACCAGTAAGATCGCGACCCCTCATACGGATCAGCTCGCCGCGGAGGGGATGATCTTTACCGATGCTCATTCCGGCTCCTCCGTTTGCACTCCGACGCGCTATGGATTGATGACCGGACGTTATAGCTGGCGAACCCGGCTTCAAAAGGGAGTGGTGACCGGATTCGCGCCTTGTTTGATCGCTGAAGACCGCCCTACAGTCGGCAGCTTTCTCAAGTCGCAAGGGTATCACACTGGGTTGGTTGGGAAATGGCATCTCGATTTTGAGTATCTCGATCCCGAGTCTGGCGAACGGTATTCGCAAAAGCAGCACAAAACACCTCCGGTCGGGGCCAAGATTCCGGACGGCCCGATTCATCGCGGGTTTGACTACTTTCACGGCTTCCATCATGCGCGAAACATGGAAGCAGTGATCGAGGACGATGAGGTGATCGCTCATGATCCGGTTGAGAACATGTTGCCGCGCCTTACCGAGAAGTCAGTGGAGTACATCGCTTCGCGAGCCGGCCAGGAGGAACCCTTCTTTCTCTATGTGCCGTTGGGGTCACCGCACACGCCGATCGTCCCCACCGGAGATTGGATCGGGAAAAGCGGGCTCGGTTCCTATGGCGATTTTGTGATGCAG
>JBCDHN010000854.1:0-1904 GCA_038749915.1 Verrucomicrobiota bacterium
ATTTTGCCGATCATCTGGTCCATCAGTTCCAGATGCGCAAGATAGATTTTGCGACCGTAGGGATCGGGAATCTTGAGATGACAGGTCTGGCCGTACCACTCGCCATAGTTGGGCTGAGCCACCGGATCCCAGAGCGGGTATTCCCAGACCTTGGCATCGCGATCGAAGGGGCGATCCGGAATCCCATACTTTTCGCGAAGCTGTTTGGGTCCGCGAATCAGGGGAGTGTGCACCGCATTGAACTCCAACTGGAGATAAAACGGCTGATCAGAGGTTTCTTCGATAAACTTCACGGATTCATTCGCAAACACCTCCGTCGTTGTCGTGTCCTCGTACGATTCTTTCGTCTCGCTGTTTCGATTCAGCGGCCCAAACGGGGCCATGCGTGCCATTGCCGAGCTCCCCTCTTTCTTGCGTTCATAGGCGGCGATGTCCTTTTCACTGAGCAATTCAAAGTCCCAAGAATGGTGCTCAAAGCCCAGGTATTGATCGAAACCATGCTTCATCGGGTCCTGTTTGGGCCCTCCGTTAAGATGCGTCTTGCCCACTTTCATGGTGCGATAGCCGGCTTCCCGCATCATTTCGGCGATGGTATGTTCGTCACTCGGGAGTCCACCCTGACCATAATGATAGGCACCCCAGCGCTGCTGATACCGCCCGGTGGAAAGGGCAAGCCGGGAATTGCTGCATACCGGGGATGAGGCATAAGCGTCCGTGAAAACGACCCCGGAAGCCGCCAACTGGTCAAGATGGGGGGTTGCAATCCCGTCGGCAACCACCTCGTGAAAGCCAACATCAGCATAACCAAGATCATCGGCGATGATGACAACGACATTGGGGCGGGTGTGGTCGGCGAACGAGAGTACCGTGCCAAATAGGGAAACAAGAAGGATTAATCGGTTCATCAGTTGGGGAGAGGCTTTAAGCCGAAAAAAAGGGGGATCGAATGGATCATGCGCAAAAAAAAGAGGTCAGCGGGACGAGTCTATCCTTTAGCAAATTGGCATTGAGACTGCCGGCTCCTCGCAGAGCATGGTGACTCCACGCAGCCGTGGTCAGGAAGCGGGGAACACTCAAATCTTTCATGGGTCTCACTACCTACCGCAGTTGCGGACGAAACTGGCCGCTATTTTCGACCAAGACTTTGGATTTTCCCTTGGCTTCGAATTCTGAATTTACAATGTATTCACAAAAGTTGGTCACGGAACTTGGGAAAGTGACAACAGTTGGTGGATACCTTTCTTCGAAGCATGACCACCCGAATTTTAGTTTTGGACGATTCAGACGATCACAGGACGTCTGTTAAAGAGGATTTGAAGAGTCGCGGATATGCGGTCGATAGCGCTGTGGATGGAGACTTGGGGCTTTCGATGATGCAGAGCAACGAATACGATTTGGCGATCATCGAGAGGGATCTCCCGGAAAAAGATGGGCTGAGCGTTCTGACCGCATTGCGGGAAACGGAGTGCAATATCCGCGTCCTAATGATTTCAAATGAAGCTGGGGTTGAGGACCGGGTTCAAGGGTTGAGAGCGGGTGCTGACGATTATTTGGTTAAGCCATTTGCGATGCGTGAATTGGGAGCGCGAGTCGATGCGCTGTCGCGACGATTCGAAAAGAACGAGCCCACCGAAGTGTCCGTGGGCGACTTGAAAATCTTTCTGGAGTCCAAGTCGGTGACTCGTGCAGGCAAATCCATTGAGCTGACCGCGCGGGATTTTCGAATTCTGGAAGTCTTGGCGCGGAGAGTTGGTGAAGTTGTTTCGGCGAAAGAGATCGAGGAAGTTTTCTCCGACAATTTGGTTCGATCTACCAGCAACGTAGTGGTGTCGGCGGTTTACCAGCTGCGGAAAAAGCTTTCAAACTACAAAGGCGCACCTCAGTTGGTCCATACTCGCAGGGGC
>JBCDHN010000855.1:0-1900 GCA_038749915.1 Verrucomicrobiota bacterium
GAATCCGATTTCTTCCCGAAGATAATGGTTCATTGCGCTTGAGAAGGGACCCATCACAGCCGCTCCGGAAGCGTCATAGTCCGGATAAGTCCCCGCTTTATCGGGATCGATTCCGAGGACGCGAGCGTCAAACCGTCCCACCGATTTTCCCTGACTGCGCAGCAACATTTTGCGAAAATAGAAGGCATCAGGTCGCAAATTTGCCCGCCTGATATCATCAGCTTCCAACCCCGTGAATTGGACCAGCTGCTCGGCAATCAGAGTCTCGGTCTCCGGATCGAGAGTATTGCCCTTCAACAACGCATTCGCGTAATCGCCAAAAGCAAATTCATGCGCCGACTCATAGGCCTCCTCGGGAGATGCTGCAGTGCTGGCGCCGTGGTAGGCAGCTGTTGCCGCGTAACTCGGCAGAAAAAGGATGTAGGGCGTGTCGTTGCCCTGATGAAACAGAATGGTCGAAAAATCCAGAAGCGCAGAGACCAACACAATCCCGTTCAGATACATCCCAAAACGTTCCTGCAGGAATTCCGAAAGACCGGCGGCGCGAATTCCTCCATAGCTCTCACCGATCAGATATTTCGGGGAATCCCACCGCCCATGAGCTGAGCAGTACTGATGAATAAATGCGCCAACGGACTCAATGTCCCCTTCAAGCCCATGGAAACTGCCTCTCTCTTCCGTATCCTCGGCTCGACTGAATCCCGTGCTCACCGGATCGATGAAAACGAGATCAACGACATCCAGAATTGAGAATTCATTGTCCACCACCCCATAAGGCGGAGGTGGCAGGGTGGTGCCTGCTCCCGCCTCATCCAGCTTTACCCGACGTGGCCCCAGTCCTCCCAAATGAAGCCAGACAGAGGATGAGCCCGGTCCCCCATTGAAACAAAACGCTATGGGGCGATCCTCAGCATCTTCGTCCGGAGCAACGACATAGGAGGTGTAAAAAACATCGGCCCGATCCGCCTCAGGATCTTTGGGATCAGGTAGAGAAATTGTCGCGGCAGTGACCTCGTATTCGACCAGAACACCGTCAATCGTGACCTGATTGGTCTTCGTTACCGGTGGTGCAGATTCCTTCTCTTCTTCCTTTTTCTGGGCGTTTTCTGAAGAAGCTTCAGTTTTCGGATTGTCCTGCGCGGGAGCAGTAAAAACGGTTAGAGTTACGAAAAGGAACGAAACGAAACAGCGGATCATGGGTGCAGCGGAGGTAACATGCAGCTCACTGCATTTCACCCGCTTTCCGCAACAAATCGATGAACTCGCGGCGTTGACCACTTTCGTCCCCGCCCAGCGCAGCTTCGGCAAGTTCCGCGAGCTGGCCAAACTCTACCGCACCGCCTTGGATCTGCTCACCAAAGGTCGCGATCACCGCAGCAAATCGAAAGTCGTCACTGGCTTGGGAAAAGGATGCACCCCTATCAATGAGTTTCTTTCGCAAAACGCGGGCGCTGCCACCATCCGGCTCGTGATAGGCCATCTCCACCGTTAACATCTCGGGATCGATGGGAAAGAGCTTCTCGGGAGGCAAACTCGCCATCCTGTCGCTGTTCTTCGGCATTTGAGGTCTCGGGTTCTGCGATTTGTTCCGTTCAACAAGAACAATTTCGTACAATGCCGTCATGGAATGGCCGGACTTGGTCAGTTGGTCAAATGCGGGCCCCTCTGCTTCGGAAGCTGACTGGAGGTCCCCAAGAAACCGATACCCTGCAACACGCAGCGGATTGAAGTCCACGCCAATGGCGGGGTTCAGCGCGACCGGTGACCCATCTTTTGAAGTGGTCGACTTCACCCCGACTCGAACGAGACGATGCTTCGGCTGCCAAGGACAGGCTGCAACTTCAAGGTCCAGCCGGAATCGCTGCGAACCCGATTCCGGAAGCGGATAATCGTAATCAAA
>JBCDHN010000856.1:0-1889 GCA_038749915.1 Verrucomicrobiota bacterium
CCCGCGGAATCTCCTCAAGCCGATCCGGCAGCTCGCCCAAGGGTATCAGCTTACTGCCGCTGATTTGACAGATTTCATACTCAGAGGGCTCACACACGTCAATCAAGGTGACGCTCCCCTGATCGATGAGCGACTTGAGTTCTGAAACCGATATTTCCGGGATAGATGAAGATTCCATGGTGCCAGAAGCGGTTTCGGGACCGCTGCAGAACTGATCGTAGTCAATCAGCTCATGAATTGACCGATTGGGCCCACAAACAGGGCATTGCTCGTCCTTTCGCAAACGGATTTCGCGAAATTTGAACTGCAGCGCATCAAAGTGAACGAGCCGACCGACGAGGGGATCTCCGACTCCGGCGAGGAGTTTGATCGCTTCAAGCGCCTGCATCGAACCAATGATGCCGGGGAGCACGCCCAAGACACCGCCTTCCGCACAAGACGGAACACTGCCCGGATCAGGCGGATTGGGAAACAGACAGCGGTAACAGGGACCTCCCAGACTCGGCGCGAAAACGGAAACCTGGCCCTCGAATCGGAAAATGGAGCCATAAACGTTCGGTTTACCGGAAAGAACCGCGAGGTCGTTGCTGAGATAACGCGTCGCAAAGTTGTCGGTGCCGTCGAGAATCAGATCAAACGGCTCAGCAATGGCTTTGGCATTTGCTCCCGTGAGCCGTTCCTCAACCCCCACGATTTCAAGATGCGGATTGATCTCCCGCAGGGTTTCGCGAGCGGATTCCAGCTTCGGGCGACCAATGTCACCTTCCCCGTGCACGATCTGCCGCTGCAAATTGGAACGATCGACCCAGTCGAACTCAACCAACCCCATTTTCCCGATGCCTGCTGCGGCAAGATACATGGAAGCCGGGCTTCCCAAACCGCCCAGCCCGATACAAAGCACAGAAGAAGCTTTGAGCCGTTTCTGCGCCTCCACCCCAAAGTCCGGAATCGTGATATGCCGGGCATAACGCTCCAACTCAGGTGAAGAAAGTTCAACGGCATCGCTTTGTTCCGCGGAAATGACAGGAGAAAAAGACATGGTTGGGCTTTTCAATCAGTCAGGTTGCGTCCAGCTTTTGGCAACCGTAATGACGTATATGCTTATCACCACCACATTTTGGAGAACCCCCTGGATCCTGGGTCTGGCCGTCATCGTCGCCGGATTCCTTCCACTCCAGGCTCAGGAGGCGAAAGTTGAGCTGACGTATGAGGAATTGGAATCCATGCTCAAGCTCGATCCTTCTCCCCTCCAGCCCATGGGGCCACAAAGCAGCTACGCAGACATGCTGGAAAAGATCACCCCATCGGTCGTCACCATTTTTTCCAAGCGAGGCCAGGATCCACGCATGGACGAAATGATGGATGATCCCTTGTTCAAACGATTGTTCCCGGATCAAATGCCCAACATTCCGGTTACCGGCGCCGGCGTGATCATCACTTCGGACGGCTACATTTTGACGAACAACCATGTGGTGGAGAATTCCGAAGAATTGCGCGTTCACCTGGATGCAACCAATGAGGAATATGACGCCGAGCTGATCGCGGCAGATTCCAAAACGGATGTTGCCCTGATCAAGTTGGTCAATGCCAAGAATCTCAAAACGATGCCGATTGGCGATAGCAAACGACTCCGCGTGGGCGACGTCACCTTTGCGATCGGCAACCCCTTCGGACTCGCCCAAACCGTGACCATGGGAATCGTGAGCGCCCTCGGCCGGAGCAGCAGCGATGTCAGCATCCTCGAATATGCGAATCTGATCCAGACTGATGCCGCCATTAACCGGGGCAACTCCGGTGGAGCGTTGGTCGATGCGCAAGGCCGATTGGTCGGGATCAATACGGCGATTCAAGGCGGGATGAACGGAGGAAATGTCGGAATTGGATTCGCG
>JBCDHN010000857.1:0-1872 GCA_038749915.1 Verrucomicrobiota bacterium
CGCGAATTATATTCTGATGAAAGCCCGCCTTATTTTGTCATTATCAGCCCTGATATTGGCTCCCTGCTCAACCTACGCCGCCATTGACTATCAGTCGCAAGTCCGGCCCATCCTCAGGAGCAACTGCTACAAGTGCCATGGGGGTCCGAGGGCAAAAAAGGACTTCCGGATGGACAAGGAAGATACGCTGAAAGAACACATCGGTCCCGGCAAGTATATCGTTCCCGGCAAACCGGATGAGAGCTTGGTCATCAAGCTTATCTCCCTTCCTGAATCCGACAGCGACAGAATGCCTCCTCCAAACCGCGGTGCGCATTTGGAACGGGCCGACATTACGACCCTGAAGCAATGGATTTTGGAAGGTGCGCTTCTCGAACCTGGAGATACCCCGCCCGTTCCAGTGGTTGCAGAGGCGCCGCCGACCGATGAACCGATGGTCGATAAAGAAGCGCTTCACACTTGGAAGAGCAAAACCGGAAAGGAAATCAAAGCCTACTTCGTTCGCGTGGAAGGCAGTAACCTCGTGCTTCGCTCAGAAGCGGGAGCGGAGAAACCATTTCCGGGCACCTTGTTTGCGCAGGAAAGCATCGATTTGGCGAAAAAGCTCGCGACTCAGTAAGAAGTTTCCAGCGCATCATGTGATGGGGACGTGAAGATTCCCACTGCCACCGTCCTTGCATGGGCCATTCCGGCTCTCTTTCTCGCGCAGTCGAATCGGGCCGACTTGGGATCCGATGAGCTGGAGCGGTATTTTGCGGAGCGCGTAGCGGCCCTGGAAGATCCGCTGGCGGCAATCGCGGATCAGGACGACTGGGAAGCTCATCGCAAACAGCTGCAGGATCAACTTCATGAGATGCTGGGTCTGAAGCCCCTGCCGCGGCGAACCGATCTTAACCCCGTCATCACCGGCACAATTGAGCGGGATGATTTTCGAGTCGAAAAGCTCCATTTTCAATCCCGGCCCGGTCTCTACGTCACCGCCAATCTCTATCTTCCCAGCAAACAGGGTGAAGGTCCGTTCCCGTCCATTCTTTACGTTTGCGGACATGCCCGGGTGAAGGAGAACGGAGTGAGTTACGGGAACAAAGTTGGCTACCATCATCACGGGGTCTGGTTTGCCCGTCAGGGTTACGTCTGTCTGCTCATTGACACGATCCAGCTCGGTGAGATCGAGGGCATGCATCACGGAACCTTTCGCTACGACAAGTGGTGGTGGAACGCGCGTGGTTACTCTCCCGCCGGAGTTGAGGCCTGGAACGCGATCCGTGCACTCGACTACCTCGAGTCCCGCCCCGAGGTTGATCGAAACCGGCTGGGAGTCACCGGAAGATCAGGAGGAGGAGCCTACTCCTGGTGGACCGCCACTCTTGATCCCCGAATCAAAGCCGCGGTTCCAGTCGCCGGAATCACTTCGCTGCGCAATCACGTCGTCGACGGTTGCATCGAAGGCCACTGCGACTGCATGTTTCCGGTCAACACGTTTCGGTGGGACTTTGCCAACGTAGCCGCGTTGGTCTCTCCCCGCCCCTTGCTCATCTCGAACACCGACAAGGACCGCATTTTCCCTCTCGATGGGGTGATGGAGGTGTTTTGGCAGACCAAGCGGATCTACGACCTGCAGGGTGCTGGCACCAATCTTGGCTTGAATATCGAAGAAGGACCTCACACGGACACTCAGCCTTTGCGAACCAGCGCCTTTCACTGGTTTAACCGTTACTTGCGGGATGGCGACATCAAGTCCATTCATGAAATGGCGGCAACCAAGGTCTTTAAGCCGGAAGAGTTGAAGGTTTTCAAGCAGCTTCCGAGCGATGAAAAAGTTACGACGATTGACGAGACCTTCGTTCCCATCGCGAACAAACCGGCAGTGCC
>JBCDHN010000858.1:0-1872 GCA_038749915.1 Verrucomicrobiota bacterium
ATGGCGAAGACCCTTCAGGAATTTTCGGGTGATCCCAATGCCGCTGAACGTTATCACGAGTTCATCGATTGGGCGCAGGACCTTCATCGGATTTCGGAAAACTTCTTTTTCTGGAAACCTGTCGGAGGCATCAAAGACATTTTCAGTGCCTCTGGCTTGGTCGATCCCAAATTGCTTCGGGATGTTCTCAAAATGAAGATGGGCACATCAGTCGCTTCTTCAGTCCGCTCATATATCAGCGACGAGCGTGCTGCTCAAATGATTGATCACTTCACCCAGTATGTCGGAAGCTCGCCGGATGCGTCTCCTGCCATCTTGTGCGGGATTGCTCATATGCAGACCGGTGAAGGCGTTTGGTATCCTGAGGGTGGAACGCGAGCTGTCCCGTTGGCCTTGGAGAAGTTGGGCGCCGAGCTAGGCGTCGAGTTTCGCACTAATACCAAGGTCGAAACGATCGTCCATGATCAATCGCGAGTGCTTGGCGTTCAGACTGCTGATGGAGAGAAGCACGACTTTGACAACGTGGTTTCGAACTGTGACAGCGTGCGCACCTTCCAGGAATTGATTGGCAGCGCTCCCGCCAATTCGTTCGCAGCAAAGCGCGAATATGAGCCGGCCTGTTCCGGTGTCGTTCTCTACCTGGGATTGAAGGAGCGTTACGATAACCTTCTTCACCACAACTTTGTGTTTTCGCGGGATCCGCACGAAGAGTTCCAGGCCATCTATGACCAAGGCATTCCTGCTCCGGACCCGACGGCTTACGTATGCGCTCCGGCCGTTACGGAACCAGGCGTCGCACCCGAGGGCGGGGAAGCTCTTTATATTTTGGTCCACACTCCCTATTTACGGGAAGGGCAGAATTGGAGTGAGATGCTGCCGGGCTACCGACAGGTGATTCTCGATAAGTTGAAATCCTGCGCCGGTCTCGAGGATATAGAGGACCGCATCGTAACGGAATCAGCTTTGACTCCTCAGGACATTAATGATCGCTATCATGTTCTGAATGGAGCGATTTATGGCTTGGCTAGTCATGGCAAATTCAACGGTGCCTTCAAGCCGAGCAATCGTCGCAAAGAGTTGGATGGCTTATATCTCTGTGGAGGCGCTGCCCATCCCGGTCCCGGTATGCCCATGGTCCTGATGTCAGGATGGATTGCTGCGGATGCCTTGGATGTGGATGCTGGAGCGATCGCGGCTTAGTCCGTTTCGCGAACCGCACCCAGTTTCTCTAGGTATTTAGCAAGGACGTCGAACTCCAGATTGATAAGTTCGCCTACCTTCCGGTTTTGAAGGTTGGTGACCTTGAATGTGTGGGGAGTAATCCAGATCTTAAACCAGTCCTCGTGAAGCTCTGCAATGGTGAGACTCATTCCGTCAACGCAGATCGAGCCTTTCAGGATGGTGTATTGTGAAAACTGGCTGGGAAGTTCAATCACCAGTTCATGGTCTTGACCGATTTTGTTGAGCTCGAGAAGTTTGGCGCAGGCGTCAACGTGGCCTTGAACAAAATGACCACTCAGTCGGGCCGTGGCGAGAAGTGCGCGTTCGATGTTGACGACGCTCCCCTTGGTCAAGGAGCCCAGATTGGTGAGACGAAGCGTTTCCGCGAGCAGATCAAAGCTGACGACACCATCGTTTTCGAATGTTGCTACCGTCAAACAGCAGCCATTGACGGCCACACTTTCCCCGAGCTCCAACTCACCCTCAATGTCACCGAGATCGAGCTGAAGTTGAGCCCCGGTTTCAACCGGCTTCAGATCAGTTATAAGTGCGGTCCGCTCTACAATTCCGGTGAACATTGATTCAAAATAGGAGGAGAATTGCCAGCGCGAACACCCCGAAGCAGGCAGTTACACCGATTGGCAATGCGCC
>JBCDHN010000859.1:0-1871 GCA_038749915.1 Verrucomicrobiota bacterium
CTCGAGCGTTCAGCGGCCGGGATTGGAACCAGATCCAGATTGAAGACATTACCGGCCTCTTGCGAAAAGGAGCAAAGAACGTCATTTCGGTTCGAGCTGCCAACGAAGCAGGGTCGGCCGGATTCATTGCGCGGCTCAGCCTGGAGACGGATCTGGGCCCCCAGGGCGAGCGGATTCTGGTAACGGACGCGAGTTGGAGGGTAAGCCCGCGGGCTGAAACCGGTTGGATGTCACCAAACTTCACGCCCAAGGCAACCTCTGACCTCTGGGTAAAAGCGACAAGATTGAACCCTGCCGGAACAGCGCCTCGGGAACAGATTACAGCGAAGGCCTTGAGTGGTGAAAGCCTTCGCAAACCAGCGGCAACCCAGGTCGAGCGGATCAAACTACCCGAAGGTTTCAAAGCGGAGCTGATCTATTCCGTTCCCAAGGAAACCCAGGGATCCTGGGTCGCGATGACGGTGGACGGGAAAGGCCGGCTCATCGTCAGTGATCAGTATGGCGCGCTCTACCGATTCAAGACGCCCGGACCAGGGAAGACGCTTTCCTCCAGTGATATCGAAAAGATCGATGTCGATCTCGGTGGGGCCCAAGGTCTGCTATGGGCGCATGACTCCCTCTATGCGGTCCTGAACACCAAAGAGCATGGGGGAAGAGGTCTCTATCGCGTCAAGGACACCAATGGAGATGACCAACTGGATAACGTTGAACTCCTGAAAAAATTCGAGGAAAAAGGAGGGGAGCATGGACCTCACGCCGTCCTCCTCGGACCTGACAACGAATCCATTTATGTGGTATGCGGCAATCAGACCGCACTGCCTGAAGGTGCGACTTCTTTGGTTCCTCCGGTTTGGGGAGAAGATCAGATGATGCCGAGAATCTATGGGCGCGGCTTCATGAAAGGAGTCAAGGCGCCTCGTGGTTGGATCGCAAAGACGGATCCCGATGGAAAAACGTGGGAAGTCCTGACCACCGGATTTCGAAACCAGTATGATGCCGCTTTCAACCGGCATGGCGAGCTCTTTGCTTATGACGCCGACATGGAGTGGGATCTCAACACCCCCTGGTATCGTCCGACACGCGTCAACCATGTGATCAGCGGCTCGGAATTTGGCTGGCGAAATGGATCCGCGAAATTCCCGGAATACTACTCAGACAGCTTTGGTGCGGTCGTTGATATCGGCCCCGGTTCTCCGACCGGCGTTGTCTTTGGTTATGGAGCCAAGTTTCCAGCCAAGTATCAGGAAGCATTATACATCTGTGACTGGAGCTACGGAAAAATGTATGCCGTTCATCTGAAGCCGGATGGGGCGAGTTACACCGCTGATTTTGAGGAATTCATGGCTGCCCAGCCTCTTCCGCTGACCGATCTGTTGATTCATCCCGATGGGGCCATGTATGTGGCGATTGGTGGTCGCCGGGTTCAGTCGGGCCTCTATCGAGTTCGTTACGTCGGCAAAGAATCAACCAAGCCGGCGCCTTTGGCAACGGGTGGAGAGCAAGCTCGTGAACTTCGCCACCAACTCGAGAAATGGCATGGCGAATTGAGTCCCAGCGCGATCCTGGAAGTATGGCCGCATCTGGCCAGCAACGATCGCTCGATCCGTTATGCAGCGCGGGTTGCTTTGGAGCATCAGCCGATCGATCAATGGATCGGTCTCGCCGTTTCCGAGCCCAATCCCCAGGCAAAACTGGCTGCGATCATCGCTGCGGCCAGAGTTGGAACGGATCGTCCGGGAACAGAGAACGACATTCTCAGCGCGCTCAGCACCCTGGATTACAACCGGCTGAACAAGCAGCAAAAACTCGATTATCTTCGTGCGTTCGGGCTCACGATTTCTCGATTTGGCGGGGACTACCCCTTCTCTTTC
>JBCDHN010000860.1:0-1867 GCA_038749915.1 Verrucomicrobiota bacterium
GGCCAATTGCTCGCGAATGTTGGCCTCATTTTGCCGGACCCGACCGGCTTGCGATGTCCCCGGAAAAAGGCCTGAATTTCGACTGGGGCAAGGACGGTCCTCCCATCGTGTGGAGTCTTGACCTGGACGAAGGGTTTGGCGGCGCAGCGATCGTGGGTGAAGAAGTCTTTTTCGTGGATCGCATCCTGGGAGAAACGGACCAGCTTTGCTGCGTTTCACTGAAGGACGGAAGCGAAATCTGGACCTACCAGTTCGAGTATGCCGGCCGCTTACCGCACGCGGGTAGTCGAGGCGTCCCGACGGTGGAAGATGACGCGGTTTATTTCACAAGTGGAATGAGCCACGTGCATCGAATCAATCGGAAAACGCACAAGGCGGACTGGACGGTCGATATCGCAAGCAAGTATGAGTCCTCACCACCCAAGTGGGGTTGGGCCCAATCTCCGCTTGTCATTGGTGACGTGCTAATCGCTGCTCCAATGAGCCCAACCGTTGGACTGGTGGGACTCGACAAAGTGACTGGTGAGGAAATCTGGAGAACCGAGCCGATCGGAGACAGTCATTCGACACCGACGGTTTTGACGCTCGATGGAGTTGAGCAGGTCGTCTTCATTTCGCGACTGATCGGAGAAGACACCGGCGTTGTCATGAGCGTTGAGCCAAAATCCGGCAAGGTGCTGTGGAAAACGAATGACTACTTCAACAAAATCCCGATCCCCTTCGCGACCAAAATTGATGAAGAGCGCGTTTACATGACGGGCGGATACGAATGCGGATCAGCAATGCTCCAGGTCAAGCATCGGGATCAATCCTGGCAGGTGACGAAGCTCTGGGAGATTGAGCAGGGGACGCAGATGCACCCACCTTTCCTCATCGACGGCTACCTTTATTTCCTGGCCAACGAGAATGCGAATCACAAAGGTGACCTGCGCAAGACAGGCGGTCTGGCTTGTATGAACCTTGATGGAAAGATTGTTTGGAACAGTGGCGATGCCCCATTCATGGGTCGGGGAGCCAGCCTCCTTGTTGACGGCAAAATCCTGATTCAGGATGGTGAAACCGGTTATCTCCGGGTCATTGAACCAAGTCCTGAAGGGTACAAGGAATTGGCTGAAGCAGACATCTTTGGAAAACGTGAGGAGGTCGAAGAGCAAATTGCCGCTCAAGAAGGCAAGAAGACGATCAAGCTGCCAGATTTTCGCCTTTGGTCACCCATGGCTCTGAGCCAGGGGCGGCTGATCATGCGTGGCCAAAAGGAAATGAAGTGCATCGACCTGCGCTAACCGCACGAGCATCAAGCCACGAGTTCAGCAGGAAGGGCTGATTCCAAAGTAACGCTAAACGTGGTTCCCTCGCCGAGAAAGCTCTCGGCGGAAATGGCTCCTCCGTGAAGCTCGATGATGTTTCTCACGGAAAAGAGGCTTTGTTGGGCGATAGACTCGCCGTTTGGACCTTGAGCGAATCGTTTTCCGGGTCGAAAAATAGAGGAGAGCTGCTCAGGAGGAAGTCCACGACCATTGTCAATGATGTCAAGGCGCGTGTGGGCCTGACCTTCGGGCTGGCAACGAATGCAAATGTGGCCATTCATGGGCGGAACTGATTCAATGGCCCTCCCAACAAGGCTGAGAAGCACGATGCGGATTTCATTCCGATCGCAGTACCACCCGCTTTTTTCGGTGAGTTCAACCCAGATCTGGATGCCGTGGGTTCGTGGCTTCAGTTCGTCCAAAACCTCTTGCACGAGTTCTTCCAGGGGATGGAGTCGAGTTCGTTCCTTTTCGAGTTCAAATTGATCCGCCTTAACCGAGATCTGAGGGGCGTTTTGAACAGCCGGCTCCATGAAACTAGCTGCAATCGGATTGATGAA
>JBCDHN010000861.1:0-1865 GCA_038749915.1 Verrucomicrobiota bacterium
GGGAATTCCCCGTTCAGACGTCTACATTAGTAACATCGTGAAGTTCCGTCCCGCATTACCCAACCAGGGTGAGTCCAATCGCAAGCCTACTGCAGAAGAAATGGCTTCCTGTGTCACGTTTGTGAAGACCGAGATCGAGGTGATTCAACCGGACGTGGTGGTTGCCCTTGGCGGCACTGCCGCTGAAGGCCTGCTCGGCTTGACCGGATCGGTTTCGCGCATGCGCAGTCAGTTTCATGATCTCAGTGGTATTCCTACGATGGTGACTTTCCACCCTTCTTACCTGCTGAGAAACAAACAACTGACCGAGCGACGAAAAGTCTGGGAAGATATGCTTTTGGTGATGGAGAAGCTGGAAATGCCAATCTCTCCCAAACAACATGGATACTTTAAAAAATGACCGACCCTGATTCCGGAGAACCCATCAACCCGATCGCAAAGGCGGTCTCGGAAGCCAATGGCATCGGCGCTCCGGAACCCGAGAACACCAATTTAGCGCCACCCGGTCAAACGCCGATGCCGCCAGCAGGAGGCCAGGCTTCGGCGGCTCAGCCCAACGTTGTTTACGTCGAACAGAAAAAGCGTGGGATGGGCTGTTTTGGGATGATCGCAGCCTGCACGCTGATCCTCATGCTGGGAGCGGTTTCCGTGTATTATCTGACAGCGCAAGGCCTTTGGAAATTCGGTCAAGGGCTCGTCAACATCTCCGAAAACTTCCTCAACGAAAACATCACCCAGACGTTCATTGCCGCGCACATGGACGCCAAGACGAGCAACAAACTGGAAACGGCGACCGCTGAGGTGCGGGAGACCTTTACCGATACCCGCAAATGGCGGGTCTTCGATTTGGATGTCGCGGGATCGAGCATCGATACGACCCTGAATGTGAACGCGACCTATCGCTATCATGTAACTCTCGATGGATGCTGGGAGCTTTCCCAGATCGGGAGCACCTGCGTCGTCGTTGCTCCACCGGTCACCCCCACCCTGCCAGTGGCTTTTGATTCCGGAAAACAGGAGTGGAACATCAAGACTTCAAGTTGGCTGCGCAGCTTCGACAGCAATGCGGGCCGACGACGTCTGGAGACGACCATCACCAGCAAACTCGAAGATCGAGCCAGCTCGGAGGAAGCTTTGCAGAAGGCGCGCGAGCCAAGTCGCAAGTCCATCGCGAACTTCATCAAGAATTGGCTGAACAGCGAGGAACAATGGCGTCAGGGCGGTTTTACGGAGATCAAGGTGCTCTTTCCCGATGAAGCCGAGGAAATTCATCCCGATCAGCTTCCCGCTACCGTCGTTCTCGAACGCCCTAAAATTCTGACTGCTCCGATTCTGGAGTGAGCTGACGAGCTTTAGTCAGCCTCCATCGTTTCGAGCAGCTTGCCGTTCTGATCCCAGATTCCAAGGGTCCCGACGCTGTTTCCGGCAATGATTCTGCTTACGCTAGGAAGCCAGACCACGGAGGTGAGTGATGCGTCGCTCTCGCTCCAAGCCCGCGCTCTGGCGCCACCACTACGCTGCGTTCCGTCATGAACCACAAATTCAGTATAGGCTCGCGGCTTCCCATCATCCGTTACCGCGACCAGCCAATCGAGCGGCGTTGCCTCTTCCCCTCCTTTGGGCTCGGCAGGCTTTTTCGTTGGATCCACGCTCCAGATCAAATCATTCACGGCCAGGGTTGCCAGACGATCGGTAAAGCTGTGGATCTGCTTCCCGGTTTCCAGATTCCAAACCTTGATCATTTCATCATCACCAGCAGTTGCAAGCCGCCCCCCTTCCGGGCTGAACTCCGCGGTTAGCACATAGCCGGTGTGACCTTCGAGGACGGGACCAGACTTCCACGATTTTGCGTCCCAAAGCCGGAC
>JBCDHN010000862.1:0-1862 GCA_038749915.1 Verrucomicrobiota bacterium
GGATCGGGCAAAAACAACATGGTTCCCTGCTCGCAGCAAAGCCCGTCCCGAGCGACGTCGGTATTGTCATGGTTCCGGAAACGCAAATCCACAACTACTGCCGGGCTGGCGATGTGCTCCACTACACCCAGTCGATTCGCGGAACCTACCTCACGATGTTGTACCAAAATCTGCAAGTCGACTTTGTTCCGGCAGACGACATTCCTAACCATTTAACTGCGCTCTACCTGCCCTATCCAGTGATGCTGCCCGCCGACATCGCCAACCGACTCAAGGAATGGGTCAGAATGGGAGGGACATTGATTTCCGAAGGGTGCCCGGGATACTTTGGTGACCGGGGCCGGGCCGGCACGGTCCAACCCAATCTTGGTCTCGATGAGCTTTTCGGAGCGCGAGAGAGTTTTGTGCAATTCACGCCTGATCTGCTTGAGGAACTCGTCGTTACGCTCAACGACGGAACCAAAGTCGATGGTGGCATTTATCTGCAAACCTATGAACCGACTTCAGGTGAAGCATTTGCCCACGATGGCGACGGACGGATTGTCGGGGTGCAAAACCAGTTTGGAAAAGGAAGGACGATTCTTCTCGGCACCTTTCCCGGCTCCCGCGCCATCGATGGGAAAAGAAATCGCGAATACTTTGCCCGTGTCTTCGAATGGTCAGGACGAAAGGCGGCGGTGGAAGGAGATGAGTCGCGACTCATCGCCCGACTCCAATTCAACGATGAAGACGGCAAGCATTACCTCTGGGTCGTGAACGCAACCCGAAAGCCCTTGAAGGGGAAATTTACGATTGGTCAACCATGGGCAAAACCACGCTCAATCACCACTCTGAGGGGAACCGCTTCGCTGCTCGACGATCACTCGCTGGATGTGGCAGTAGCCGCTCGCGAAGTTACCATTGTTGCGTGGTAGAAAAGATGCTGTCGCGGCAAGAGAGCCTCATGACTGTGAAGCTTCCTGGAGATGGATCGCACACGTTTGGAGAAGATAACGGTCAGGCCGTGATGGCTTTACCTTCAAACTTTTCAATCGCCCCCAGCTCATTGCGCTTGGGAGCCAGCAACACACGCATCGCTTTGTCACGAAACGTCAAATCAGTCTGAAGGGGATCGCCTTTCAGCAAGGTTTCCTTGTGCTTCACGGCGAGGTCGGTAAACGGCTGCAGATCCTCCGGCATTAGCCCCAATTCCTGATAGAGATCGCCTCCAACGCCCACCACCTTGAAGGAAAGGTCGAGCCTCATGGCAATCGCTGAAGACTTGGGTTGTTCCGCAGGTTTAACCGCTTTCGACGGAAACTGGCCCTGGAAAACGCTGTGGATGTCCCGAGCAAAAAAGGTCCAACCCACCTGTTTCTCGCCATCCATAAACGGCTGGCGATCCAGCATGAACCATCTCTCCTTTCCGCTTTCTCCAGCGATTGCAGTGGGGACTCCCCGCTCCAGATCTTTGGGATCCGCTTTGGTGATGGCTTCGATCTCCAAACTCATCCTCAGGTTGCCGACTTCTTCTCCCGCCGGAACCCCGAAAAATGCCGCGCACCGCTCGTTGGCGTGAATCAGACGCTCATCCATATCCGTGATCCACAGGTGAGTGGCCATCGTGTCAATAAGCTTGGTTGCCCGCTCCAAAACTCGCAACGCCCGATCAAAATCGTCTCCCTGAGTGGAATGAAGAGTGATGTAGAAATGGGTGTTGCCTCTGGTCGTATCACGCAAGACAACGTTCGTATTGCAGCGGACCTCACCGTGATCCTGGCTTGGAAAAAGGAGATCCAGGGAGACGTTTTTCTTTTGTCGGAGTCCAGGCTGCGCCTTATCCCAGGCACCCAGACTCTCGGGACAAATGAAGGAGGCGAAAC
>JBCDHN010000863.1:0-1856 GCA_038749915.1 Verrucomicrobiota bacterium
CTCCCGCCGCGTTGCCCACGTCCGGGTCCACTTTCGGGGCACCCTTTGAAACGGTCGCTCCAAGTCTCAATCCCGCTTTGCTTTGCGGTTTCCATCCCGGAAATCAATGGGGCGCTTTTTGACCCACTTCACAAATTTCTGAATCTCCTCATGCTGGAGCAGGGCCTCGATCGTGTTGTAGGTTCTGGCCAACTCCGCTTCAGTGAGCAGGCTGTGAATCTTCCCATGACAAATGGTGTGCAGAATCGCAATGGGCCCATGTTTTCCACCTTTCAACTTTGGCGTCAGGTGATGGCGACTTTCCAGATGAGAAGGAATCTCGCGATCACACAAGGGACAAAGTTTCAATTCGTCAGCCACGGGTGTTGGAAGATCGGCCCCTGATTCCCTTACTGCAATCGATATACGCAGAACGGGACCTCGGACCAGGACACGGGCTTAAGAGCGCTTCGCCTCACTCTTGTTGGGGAAGAGATGATATTTGTCGAGTTTGTCACGCAGGGTCACTCGGGAAACGCCAAGCCATCGCGCCAGCTTGCTTTGGTTTCCGCCAGCGAAATTGATGGCTTCGGAGTAAGCTGCCCTCTCGAACTCCTCCTGCAGTATGGAAAAGACCCGGGTTTCCTCCCCTGTCTCTGCTTTTTGAAGAAGTTCCCGCATCCGATGTTCGATCTGGAGCTCGTTCTGTGTGGCGGAGACAGGAACCTCATCCAGAAGTTCATCAACCAACTCCCGCGTGATGGAGAATCCCTGGTTCTGAAGAAGCGCTCTCCGAATCACACTCTCCAATTCGGTAACGTTGCCCGGCCAGGAGTATTCCAAGAGTCTCTCCAGAGCAGTGGGTTCAATCTCCGGAACCATGACCTCCAGCGATGCGGCGTAGTGCTTCAGATGATATTCGGTGAGCAATCTCACATCATCTTCGCGCTCGCGAAGCGGAGGGACGTAAATGTGCGCGGCGTTGAGTCTTAACGAAAAGTCCTCGTTCAATTCGTGCTGTTGGATGGCGTGCTCCAGATCCGAACTGGTGGCCACAATGACCCGGACACTTGCCGGGATTTTCTCAAACCCTCCGATCCGGGTAATGGACTCTTCCTGCAACAACTGGACGAGCTTGGCCTGAATCTGCGGTTCGATCTCACCCAGCTCATCGAGAAACAGCGTCCCTCCATCGGCTTGCTCGATCCGTCCAATTCTCCGGGTGATGGCTCCCGGAAACGCGCCTTTTTCATGACCAAAGAGCTCACTCTCAAGCAGGTTCTCCGAAATGGTGGCACAATTTACGGAAATAAACGGCTTTTCAGCGCGATCGCTGTGTTGCCAGATGGCCCGAGCCACAAGGTTTTTGCCGGTCCCAGCTTCCCCACGAATGAGCACTGCATCCGCTTTGTCGGCAATCCGGCCCATATCCTTGTAAACCTGTTGCATGGCCCGGCTGTTGCCGATGATGAAGTCTGTGTCCGTTTCTTTGGCTGCAAGCTGACCGAACTGAACCCGCTTCTGAGTCTGACGCGATGCTTCAACCGCCCGCTCCACCACTTCGAAAAGCTCACTTGGCTGATATGGCTTCAGGATATAGTCGTAGGCACCTTTGCGCGTTGCCTCGATCGCCAAACTGGCAGATCCATGGGCTGTCATCAATATTACCGGCAGGTGGGGATTTGATTCCCTGAGCTTTTCCAACAACTCCATTCCGCCAACTTCCGGCATGCGGAAATCGGTCAGAACCGCATCGAGTTTCTCAACATTCGCCGCGAGCTGCAATCCTTCCCGCCCATTTTTGGCCCACTCAACCGTGTAACCCTCATGCTCGAGAAGGCGCTTCGTCGCCCGACCTGCTACGGGTTCATCTTCCA
>JBCDHN010000864.1:0-1852 GCA_038749915.1 Verrucomicrobiota bacterium
AGAAGACGAAGGTAACGCGGTCGAGTTCGTGGCGGACGACGCGACTCACCTGGTCGGCTATGGTCAGATTCCCGCGCAGTTCGACGTGGTATTTATCAGACATCAGAATCTTTGGAATGGCCATGACGTCTGGCGAAAAATCTACGAGTTCGCCCTGACGAGGATCGAGCCGGAGAATGGCATTTTGATGATCACGTCCTATTTCGACCGGGAACACCTCCAGGCCTTGGAATTATTGAAGGACTTGGGAGGTCACGTGCTTTTCACCGGCCAGAATCCCAACACCCGGGAACTGGATTATCCCGGAAAAACCGTCGATCGGCATGTTGCAATCATTGCTCAGAGAGGAAACAAGGATGTGATGAAAGCGGTTTTTCCGTGAGCTACGGCTTCTTCGCGTTCTCCCAATCCTTTTTCTGGGTATAGGGATCGATCCGTTCGGGAGGCTTTTCGGTGGGCTCGATTCCGTGGCGCGCGAGGGCAGCCTTAAAAGCGTCCATCGTTTCGTAGGATGGTTTGAAATTTCCAGGGCGATAGCCGGCAGCGATGAGGTAAGGTGTGGAGCCCCGCCGATTCCGCTGATGCCAGATTTTAACGTCGGCATTCTGCTCATCGAGGTAAGCCACCACTTTGGGTAGGTTTTTGTAGGCGGCTCCGTGCATGGCGGTTTCCTTGCTCTTGTTTACCGCGTTCACGTCAACACCGAGCTCGAGCAGGTATTTGGCCGATGCCAGAATTTCGTCTTCGGTTCCAGCGGACGCACTTTCCATTTGTCGGCCAATACCGGTGGCAGCCATCAGCGCAGTACTCTCATCGGACGAAGCGATCAGCGGATCCGCCCCCAATTCGACAAGCGTTTTCATGAGAGCCACATCCGCCCTCCATGCCGCCAGGAAAAAAGGTGTGCCGCCTTTCAGGTGACCGTTGCCCTTCTTGGCGCGGGCATTTACCTCGGCACCGTTTTCAACCAAGACCTTGGCGAATTGCAGCGAACTCATCGTTCCGGAGCCTTCCGGTGGAGGGAGATCATCGGGACCATCGCCTCCGTGAGGTTTGCGCACCCAGGAAAGCATGTGAAGTGGGCTGTAGCCGGTGCGCATCTCGTTCGAATCAGCTCCAGCTTCGAGCAGCGAATTCGCCAACTCGAAGTGGCCGTTCTCGATGGCAAGGCTCAGTGGCGTGGTGCCGTCGGGCAGCCGACCTTCCTTCGGATCAACGGCACCATTCAAATCACAACCCGCCTTGAGAAGTGCATGAACGACAGGAGCTTTCCCTTCACGCACAGCAAACAGGAGAGGTGTGAGGCCCGAACTCAGCTGCTTATCGCGATCTGCGCCTGCTCCGAGCAAGATTTTGACGACCTCGAGATGTCCTTCTGCCGAAGCCCACATCAGCGCGGTTTGTTTGTTGTGTTCGTAGGCGTTAACTCGGGCACCAGCTTCCAACAAGGCTTTGACCACCTCAGCGGAGCCGGTTCGCGAAGCGGTAAGGATGGCTTCTTCTCCCTTGAGCGACGTGTCAGGGTCCACCCCTCTGGCGAGGAGGGCTTTAACCAGTTCCGGGTTGCCGTTTTTGCAAGCGCTGTAGAGTGGAGTGACTTCGTAGCGATTTTCAACATCGGCTTTGGCACCAGCCTCGAGCAGCTTCAGGCCAAGCTCGGTGTCATCGTGATACGCGGCCCAGTGCAAGGCAGTCATGCCGTCTGCTTGCGCAGCATTGACGTCAGCCTCTTGTTCAAGAAGCTTGAAGGCTAAACCTCGGTCCCTGGCCTCGATCGCATCCACCAGCTGAGGCCCGGCTGCGCTCCAAGCGGCGCAGCATAACAAGACCCAAATCGTGAGGAACATTCGAG
>JBCDHN010000865.1:0-1848 GCA_038749915.1 Verrucomicrobiota bacterium
CATCATGCATGGTCAAGGCGCAGATGGAACCCTGACAGCAAACAACGACGATAAGTTTACCGATGTTCTCGCCGGTCCCACCCTTCTCCAGCTGTGTCCTGGCCGTTTCGACCTGGTCGATGCAATCAAGCAACATTGCATACGGTCCGCAAGCAATGCGTGCAATCTTCATGCCCGCGCTGGAAAGCGCGCTCTCCACCGACTTGATCATGTCATCATCAACGGAAAGAAGCACGCTTGAGTTACTGCGTGGATTATGCTCCACCGAGTAGCGCTTCCCCTTTTCCGCCTTTGCTCCCAGCACGGATCGCGGGTTCGTCCGAATCATCTCTTCCGAACCTTGCTTGCGGGTCAGGTTGGACTCGAGCGTGATCATGTAGCGGCTGTTGATGGAGACTCCACACCAGTTGTCCTCCGTCATCCCCTTCCATTCGCTGGCCATGTCCTGGGCAAGTTCCTTGAGATCCCCCTCAATAGCGCTTGCCTCCCCGATCATGCCGTTCTTCTCGACATCCACCCACGAAATGGATCCGCGGTTGATGTTCAGAAGGAGCGACTTCTTCTTGGGAAATCGCTTTTTCCATGTGGCGGTCGGGTCATCGGGTTCCGGCCGGAACGCTGCGTATGTCAGGACGTCTTTGATGTCTTTGGTTGTCATTGGAGCACTAGCGGTTGAATTTCATCACGTTCATTGTCGAGATACTCGTTCACCTCAGAAGTGGAGAACCCGGTGGGCCTCTTCGAAGCGGGAATCCATCCCTCGGAACGGCGAGCTTCAAGACTGTGCTCGAAGCTGATCATCCCCCTCTTTTGCCCCGTCTCGAGTTCCTGGTCGAGTTTCTTGAATTCACCCCGGCGAATGAGGTTTGAGACTGAGCTGTACTGGAGAAGCAGTTCGTGAATGGCAAACCGGCGACCCTTGTCACCGTCTTTCAAGAGGCGCTGACACATGATAAGCCGGAGGATGTCGGCGAGGGTGTCGCGCGCGGCCTCCACCCGCTCGACCGGGATCAACTTGAGGAAACGCTGGACGGTCTGCGATGCACTCGAAGTGTGCAGGGTGGCCACGACAACGTGACCGGTTTCTGCTGCCTGCATCGCGATCTCCGCCGTTTCGGCGTCACGAATCTCACCAATCATGATCACATCCGGCGCCTGGCGAAGAGAGGCGCGGAGCGCTTTTCCAAAGTTGTTATCGTCTTCTCCGATTTCGCGTTGCGAGATAATTGATGGAATACCGCTCGTCGGATACAGGTATTCAATCGGATCCTCGAAGGTCACAAAGTGCTCACGGCGGCGACGCGCGCGGTGCATGTTCATCGAGGCAATCGTTGTCGTTTTACCGCTGCCAGTGGGCCCACAGATGAGGAAGAGACCCTGCTTTGCCTCCATAAAGGATTTCAGAGCCGAATCGGGAACGCGGATCTGATCCACGTTGGGGATGTCCGAGGGCAGCAGTCGGAGAACCCAGCGATAGCGCCCGCGAGTCGTCATGCGGTTCACACGGAAACGATGAGGACCTATCATCATCGCGTAGTCCTGACTGCCCGGTTCGATCGTCACTTGTTGAGCCGGCTGGTAGACGAACGAGTCGTAGGTCATCTCACCATTGTGCTTGTAGGCGAGCGGCTCCCATTGCGTGATGTAGAAGTCACTCACGCCAATACTCTCGGCGACCTGGATAATCCGGCGGCCAAGCGGCGTGTTTTCGGTGGCGTCTTCCATGGTGAGATTGGTGAAGCTGGTTTTGAAATCGGTGGAGCAGGCCCTCATTCCCGAAGTCGGAAAGTGGACACAGAGGGAACTAATTTTATAAAAATATTAACAAATCGCAACCATTTTTTCTAA
>JBCDHN010000866.1:0-1848 GCA_038749915.1 Verrucomicrobiota bacterium
ATCGCCCTGCCGGAGCGCAACTTTACCGCCCTTTTCGTGGAATTCCCAATAGAGGTAATCGTGCTTTGGTTGCTCGGTTCCCAGTAACGTCGGCAGATAAGATACGCCTTGAATGTTGCTTGGCTTTTCGGCTCCCGCCAAATCGCAGGCGGTCGGCAGGAAATCCCAAAACGCGGATGGATGATCAGACTCGCGTCCTTCAGTAATCTTCGCGGGCCAACGCACGAGAAATGGCACGCGAATTCCGCCCTCATAGAGGTCGCGCTTTCCGCCACGCAAGGAGCCGTTTGAATCGAAGAAGTCCCAATGATAGCCGCCCGCCAACGTTGGACCATTATCGCTCGTGAAGCTCACGACCGTGTTCTCATCGATTCCCAGTTCCTTGAGAAGGCCGAGCAGTTTACCAATGTTCTTGTCAAGATTGGCGACCATCCCGGCATAGTTGGCCTTGATCGTTTTGGTGCCTTTGTAGTGACCACCTTTGTAAGCTACCTCGGGTTCAAATTTACCGAGGAAAGGCGCGACGTCCTCCTCCGGAGCATCGATATCCGCGTGCGGTGTGCTGAAAGACAGGAGCAAGAAGAATGGTTCTTCCGGGTCTTCACGAACAAAGCTCAGCGCCTTCTCGGTATAGCGGTTCTGAATGAAAACTTCGCCGGTTTTTCCCTGGTTTCCTGGAATCTCGATCTGCTCTCCGTTTTCGAAAACGAACTGAGGCCAATGATGGTGAGCCGTGACGTGACTTAGGGTTCCGTAGAAATAGTCGAAGCCACATTCGTGCGGGCATTGCGCGTCCTTGGTGTTGCCGGTGACGCAGGATTTCCCGATCATGCCTGTTCGGTAGCCCGCTTCCTTCAAGAGTTCCGCCACCGTGATATCCTCTGGCAGCAGCTGATGATTGCCGTTTCCACGAATTCGAGTATGGCCCTGATCCTGACCAGTCATCAAGCTACTGCGTGATGGAGCGCAGACGGTGCTTCCGGAGTAGTGTGAGGTGAACTTGATGCCCTCCGTTGCCAGACGGTCGATGTTGGGTGTTTGCCAGGACTTCTGACCGTAGCAAGACAGGTCGCCGTAACCCATGTCATCGACGATGATGTAGATGATGTTGGGACGCTCAGCAGAATGAGCAAGATTCGTGAAGAGCATGAGCAACCCTGCGAGGGAGCTCAGTGTGGGGATTTTGGATAAGTTCATCGCGTTGTTGCCAGAACTTGCCCACATATAAGGAATTGTCAGCTAGATCTCAGAAAGATCTCAATCAACTTCGGCTTGTGGAATTGCAGGGAGTTGTCGACCAAGCCTTGTACGGTAATCTCTTCGACAAGATCGAGTCTTGGGCCGAACTTTTCCTCGTTCCTTTTCGGCGTCGTGGACAATCACCGTGCCTCAGTCGCTGATCATCCGCTCTCGCTGAAGGTATACACCAGAATTGTATCTTCGCCCCTGCTGCGATACCAGATGTCTTGACGCCATGGGGTTTCGTCCCGTTTGACCCTGAAGCTGCCACCGGACAATCCGTGAGAGGGGAGCTTCCCCCACTCGGCCCGACAACGATCCATCGCCCTGTCATCATAGGGCGTTGAGAACCTCCTTGAGTCGATCAGTGTTTGATTGAAAATCGTAGCGGGATCATCGGTCTTTGCAATGAACTTAAGGCAGTGTGTCCAATCGCCAATGCCACCCCAGGAGTCATAGCCGAGGGGCTCAATCTCAAGTTGCGGATCGATGCCAAGAATGTGTCGTGCTTTCGCAATCTGTTCCTCGGTAGGAGTGTTTGTTTGGGTGAGCCAAACTCTATGCATGACCCAAAAGCCGCCAGCGACAATCACACATCCAGTAAGGAAC
>JBCDHN010000867.1:0-1844 GCA_038749915.1 Verrucomicrobiota bacterium
AACGCATCCGGCCAAAAGCAGTACGGACCACATACCAGCCAAAATGGCTGCGTAGGGGTACGCAGTTCCCTCTTTCTCGCATTGGCTGCGAGTTGAAACCTCAAGGTTCTTCATCGTCTCAAAAACAGGAGTCGGGTGTGGCGGGCGAGAGAGGGGTGACGAAGTTTCGCATATGTTAGGCGTTTTACGAATGCAAAGTTAGGCTACGACTCCAAAAACTCCTTGGCGGTTTCCGCAGAATGGTGAATGGCTCTAACATGGCCACCAACGAAGAGCTGCTGGAACTCGAATTTGACGACTCTCCCGCAACGCCAACTTCGGCAACATCGAATCCCGCTTCGACGTGCTTCAATTTCCATTTAGAAGATTGCGTGACCGGGATGGCGAAACTTCCAGAAGACTCCGTCGACCTTGTGGTGACTTCCCCGCCCTATAACCTGGGGATCGATTATGGGAAGTATGAGGACAATCGATCAGTGGAGGACTATCTGGGCTGGAGCAAGGAGTGGGCGAACGAAGTGCGGCGGATCCTCAAGCCCGACGGCTCCTTTTTCCTCAATATTGGAGCTTCGCCTGCGAACCCACTTCTCCCGCACCAACTTCTATTAACCCTTACGCCTGAGCTGTTTACGCTCCAAAACACCTTTCACTGGGTCAAATCCATTACCGTGGAAACCCGCGCCGGTGAGGAGGTTTCGGCCGGCCACTTCAAACCCATCAACTCGAAGCGATTTGTGAACGATTGCCATGAATTCGTCTATCACTTCACGCTCGAAGGGAATGTGCCCTTGGATCGGCGGGGAATTGGGGTGGAATACGTTCACAAAAGCAATATTTCGCGTTGGGGCCATACCGGTGGGCAGGACAAAAGGTGCCGTGGAAACAACTGGTTTGTGCCATACGAGACGATTCAGAGGCGAAGCAAGGAACGGCCGCACCCCGCCACGTTTCCGGTGAAACTCGCGTCCATGTGCATCGGGATTATGGAGCGCGATCCGGGCATCATGACGATGCTCGATCCGTTTCTCGGGATTGGCCATGCAGCGATCGCGGCCGGCAATGAGGGAATTGGTCGCTTTATCGGCTTCGAAATCGACAAGGACTACTTTCAGGAAGCGGAGGCGAGGCTCGCTTCACCGGGAGCATGAAGCGATTCACCAAAGGCGACCTCGACGGATTTTTCGCGCTCGGCTTGGACAATTTGCTGATGCTCATTCTGATGAGCGGGTTGTGTCTCGGCTTCCCTCTCAACTTTGATCCCGATCTTTTCTATGGCCGCGTTTTGCCCGGGGCGGCAATCGGACTGCTGATCGGCAATCTGTTTTACGCTCGCCAGGCGCTTCGGTTGGCGGCTCGGGAAAACCGAAATGACGTCTGCGCCCTCCCCTACGGTATCAATCTCATCACCATCTTTGTTCATGTGTTTCTGGTGATGTGGCCGGCTCAGCAGATTGCGATGAGCCAGGGAATGGAGAAGCCGGAGGCGGACTTGATGGCGTGGAAAGCGGGAATCGTCGCCTGTCTCGGTTCAGGGTTGATCGAGTTTCTGGGGTCTTTCGTGGTGGATCGCATCCGCAAAATCACGCCTCGGGCGGCGCTTCTCGCCGCACTCGGCGGGATTGGACTCGCGTTCATCGGCATGGATTTCGTCTTTCGCGCTTTCACTTATCCGCTGGTCGGATTTACGACCTTGGCTATCACCCTGATCGCCTACTTTGGCAAAGTTCGCTTCAAGTTCGGGCTTCCTGCTGGACTCGTGATTGTGGTCATTGGATGCGGCATCGCCTGGGCGACGGGGGTCGCGCCGGTCGGCGAAGCACGCCCCGCCGGACTTTGCCTGCCCG
>JBCDHN010000868.1:0-1840 GCA_038749915.1 Verrucomicrobiota bacterium
AGGAACTGTGCGATGTCCGAAATACTGGCTTTCCCGGGAGCGGCTGCATGAAGCAAGGCGACAGCTTCTTCTTTCTTACCCACTTCGATGAGGATCTCCGAAGCTAGCAGAGGCGACAAATCGTTCTTGGATAGGATCGATTGAACAAAGTCTTGAAGCTGACGGTTGGTTCCGGAGAGAAAGAGAAAACGAGCCAAAGCCGGGAGGCCGATTTCCGGATGAATCGCAGCCAATTCGCGGTAGGCCGCTTCGGCACCCGATGGATCACTGGCTACCGTTCTTTCGTAAGCCTTTTGCAATAACGCAACTGCTTCGGGAGGAGGTGAACTCCTGACCGAGATGACGATGAGGAAGCTGAACCCAAGTGAGCAGAGCCAGATCCAAACGAATGGATAAGTGGAGTGAACGGATCGGCAACGGTGTTGAGGCAAAATCGTCTAGCGTTTCACAAACCGAATGGCATCCGCGATCACAAAAGCGCCTGGATCTGTCCAACAGGAAAGCTGGACTTTCGTCGAGTAGCCAGTGGAAAATTCGTAAGTGCCAAGAGAATACCACTGCCCGTTGTTACTCCGCTGATTCGCGTAACGGGTCGACGTTCCACCATCATGCTTGACGAAGAAGGGAGCCGATCGCGTTCGGTTGGAGCCGGTTGTCCATCGGGCAAACACTTCCCAACGACCTGCGACGGGTAGTCCAACCGACCATGATGCTGGATCGCTAGTGTATTCCGTGGGACGCGCATGATAGTTGGGACCGAGAAATCCCGATGTGTAGTCTCCGGTGAACCAATCTCGCGCCGAAGCTGAGAATCCGGCGTCGGTGTTATCGACAATCACTTCGTTGATGTCCAAATCACCAACGCGGACAAAACGAACTGCATCAGCAATCACTACAACGCTGGCTGGATTTACCGTTCCCACCGCAGATTGCTTGGCCGAGAGGACCACGTTCCCGTCGGTTCCCGATTCGAAGTTGAACGTTCCGAGCAGGTTCCATTTCTTGCCGTCTGTCCGCTGATCCACTTTGACCGTGGTTGGGCCGGTCAGGTCTGAAATGACATATGCAGCTCCCGGAGACCGATTGCCGCCTTTAACCCACCATGCATAGACTTCGTACTGTCCGGCCTGTTGCAAATTGGGGCGAAAGGTCGCCTGATTATGCGGAGAAGGGCCATAAGCCGATGCATATCTGGAGTCCGCCTGCCAAAATCCCGGAGAAGTTGAAGTGCTCCAAAATCCCGACTCGGAGTAAGTGCTGGAGTTGGTATTGTCGACAATAATCTCGGTCGATGGAGTTCCGCCGGGCAGGTATTCGTCCAATTCATAATGACGCTGCAGGGCAAACATCATGTGCTTTGCAAATTTTTTGCACTCCTGGTCTGAGGAGCAAAACTCGTGATCGACCGGCGAATCGATGAACCCCATTTCGGTTAACGCTGCAGGCATCGCTGTATTTCGGAGGACCGAAAAACTGGCGGTCTTGTTGCCGCGATTCGTCAATCCCCAGGCCTCGATCGCCTCTGCTTGAACCAAATTGCGAAACCGCGCTCCGGATCCGGAGTCAGAGAGTGAGAATGTTTCCGTTCCATTGGCGGAGCGGTTAAAAGCGTTCTGGTGGATCGAAAGGAATCGATCAGCGCCCCAAAAATTGGCGTCCGCGGAACGGGCACTCAAACTGATGAACGTGTCCGTCGTCCGTGACAATCTGACTTCCCAGTTTCCTCCTCCGCTCGCATCTTCGGAATCCTCTTGAAGATAGTTGCGCAACTCAAGGCTGGTGAACAAAACCCGGTCGGCTTCTTCGGTTCCATGGGTCGCATTGACTGCCCCGGGATCGG
>JBCDHN010000869.1:0-1837 GCA_038749915.1 Verrucomicrobiota bacterium
CAGTGGCGAGGACCGGAAAACAACGGAGTATCACGAACGGCAAATCCGCCGCTCACGTGGAGCGAAACCAGCAACCTGCGCTGGAAGATCAGCGTTCCGGGCCATGGAACCGGAACGCCAATCGTGTGGGGCGAAAAAGTTTTTGTAACTACTGCCGTCAACACAGGCCAGGTCGATCCGTCCCTGCCGAAACCGGAGGAACAACCCGACCGTGTCTTCGAGATCAAGTTCCCTAACACAAAGTTCGAAATGATCTTACTCTGCTACGATCGTCAAACGGGAAAACCGCTGTGGCAGAAGGTCGCGAAAACATTGATTCCCCACGAAGGTCACCACAAGGATGCCAGCTTCGCTTCAGCCTCACCCTTCTGCGACGGTGAGCGTCTTTACTGCTGGTTCGGCTCAGCGGGACTTTTCGCGTTTTCCCTCGATGGCGAGAAACTCTGGGAACGCGATCTTGGTCCGGCTAAAGTCGGGGCCAGCCTCGGAGAAGGCAGCTCACCCGTGGTGCAAGATGGAAAACTGGTTCTTGTCCGGGATCATGCGGGACAATCCCGCATCCTCTGCCTCGACGCTTCAACAGGAGAGACGATCTGGAAAAAGAATCGCGATGAAGGAAACGCCTGGGCCACTCCCGCCATTGCCGAATACAACGGCATTACCCAGGTTATCACGACTGCTTCAAATGCAGTCAGGAGTTACAATCTGGACAACGGAGATCTCATCTGGACCGCCACCGGGTTGACGAACAACAGCACCCCCTGCCCTATTGTTGAAAGCGGAGTCGAAGGCGGTCCCACCGTCTATTGCATGACCGGATACCAGGGATATGCTCTGCTCGCCATACCGATCACTGGATCCGGAGACGTTACGAAAAAGATCCATTGGAAAGCAGATCGTGGCACGCCTTATGTCCCTTCGCCGCTTCTGTATGATGGCCAACTTTATTTCACACAGTCCAACCAGGGTATCCTGACAAGCCTGCAATCCGAAACCGGGACTGAAATCATCGCGCGCACTCGTGTTCCCAACCTCGGCGATATCTATGCCTCACCGGTTGCCGCTGAGGGGCGGCTTTACTTTGTTGGACGCAAGGGAACCACCGTGGTAATCGAGCATGGAAAGGAATTCGACGTTCTCGCAACAAATCAGCTCGCCGACAACTTCCACGCGTCCCCGGCTCTCGCCGGTAAGCAACTCTTCCTTCGTGGGATGAATTTCCTCTACTGCCTCGAGGAAGGCGGATCCACAGATGGAACCGCAGTGACGGCGATTCCTGACAAATCTACTACTATCACCGCCTCTCGACCTGATACCAGCAGCGAAACGAAAACCCGACAGCAGCTGGAGCAGATCGCGAAACGCGATCTCCCAGAGGACTACCCGGGCGGCCAGGGCCACCAACCTTTCGTCGATCAATGGTTCGCCAATGCTCCTCCCGAGAAAGCCGCGAGGGTCGCGCACCTCTGGAAAGAGCAGCAGAGGCTCATTCCGGAAATGCAGAACCGCGGAGCCTCCTTTATCCGGATTTTGGATTACGTTCGCTCCGGCGACACCTGGGCTGAATAAAAGAAGGCACACTGAGATTGAATCGTAGACGATTCAAATCAGCCACATTTTCTCACGGAAATTAGACTCCTTCCGACAGAAGCAACCCCTAACCATTTCTCTAGAGGGTTAGTGCGGACCCAAATTGTTCCGAGCCTTGCCCCTGCGCATTCGGAATAAGAGCATGACGATCTATTTAACAAGCCAATCAAAACATTACCTCTTTCTCAAATGCTACTCGAATCCTCCTCTAATGATTCGATACCTTGAACATCGGACTTCAACAGAG
>JBCDHN010000870.1:0-1836 GCA_038749915.1 Verrucomicrobiota bacterium
CAGTTCGGCTTCAGCCTTGGCCAGGTTGGCACGCGCTTCCTTGACCTTGCGGAAGGCTTCCGCTCCGGGTGCTTCCTGGCCGAAACTGTACGAAGCACTAATGAGGGCGGCCAGCATGACGATGGGGATGACGCAGCTTTTCATGGGGTTTTCAGGTAAGACGGGGGTTGGGTCCCATCTATTGGAAGCGTGGATCCGTTAGCGCGGATCAAAGAGCGGGGTGATGCTCGTATCGCGATACCCATAACGCTGAACCCAGAGATCGACCATTTCGATCACTTTGGAGTCCGGGTGACGATTCCAACCAAAGTCCGTCCACGTGATTCCTTCGCCGTTGTAGGGATTGGTGGCGGTCTTGCGTTGCTCGCCAGCCTGGATCTGGCTCAGGTTGGCGGCCACGTCTTTCCAAAGCGATCCCGCTCTGGGAATTCCAAAGTCCTGCGAGAGACCGTAGGTGGAGTCCGGGTCGGTACTGAGCTTGGTCAGGATTCGCTTCACGATATGGCGAACCCAGCGAATTTTGTGATTCGCAGCGGAGGACTGGTCGGTGTAAGAGGAGTGGGTTACCAAACAGGCTGTGACACCACGCGTCTTGATGGGGTTTGGATTGGCAAAGAGAAAGTTGTAGGTATTCGTGGGAATCTCCGTTTTGACATAACCACCAAACTCTTCGCGGTTTGAATCGACGATCTCATCCGCCACATCGCCAAAGGGGAGAAGGACCAGCTCGCCAACTTCCTTTTCAACGACATCGACCGTTTGCCTTCCCAGAATGTTACGCTTTTTCACCTCTTCCTGAATGCGTTTCAGGCCAAACCGTTCCAAAGCGGGAAACGGAATCCCCCCGATCAAAATGACTGCATCCAAATGCCGCGTGCCGTCTAAATTGGCGTTTTTGGGCCGAGGCTTGGTGAGAAGATCGAGGGCGACGTCGGTTGAATAATACTTCTTCTTCCAAACTCCGGAAATCATGTCGGGCTCGCGGAGGAACATTTCCTCAAGCAGCGTACAAGTGATGGCGGTTCCTGAGCCCATCGCTCCGATGTTGACAACCGCACCCTTGTTGAACAGGTCGGCGAGGTCCTTGTATTCCGCCTTGGACTCTTCCCGAATCAGAATGTGAATCGCTTCGGTATATAGCGGAAGCACCAGGTTGATGTCTTCTTTGATTCTAGCCCAGATTTGACGAATCTCGTTGTCGACTTTGCCGTGGTATTTCGTGAGGTGATTAATGTCGCTGTGCTGCTGCGCATAATACCAGATGTCACTCTGCACGATGGCGAGTTGGACTTCATCTTCGGTTCGCAGGCGTTTGATACTGTCGAAACTGCCCTGGGTGGCAAAAACGTTCAGCTTGATCGCGGGATTGTTGACCTTGTCTTCCGGATCACCAAAGCGGATACACATGTCGCTGATATCTTCAGCAAACCGAACATAGATGCCGGAGTGCGATCCGCTGGCAATACCGGGATTGACGCCGCGAACGGGCTTGACCGGTCCCGGGTATTCCGAAAGCTTGACGCTGGAGAGAGAGCTTTGGGCTTTCGCGGAAGTTGAAAGGGCCAGAAGGGCGAGAAGATGACCGAGAACGAAGAGGGCTCGAGTTTTCATGACAGTGTTGATGGGAAGAGGTTGAACCAAGAGTTTACCTTGAAGGTCAAGTCCTCCTCTTTTCGTTAGATTCAGTCATGGGAGGCTGTCCGTCAAACGAGAGATTTTTCAGCTCTGTGGCGGAAACGTCATCGTGATTTTGGGCAGGTTGTTAGGGACTGAGCCTCATTTTGTTCCAGCGATCGCCATCCGGATCGCGTTGGAACACAATTCGATCGTGAAGGC
>JBCDHN010000871.1:0-1829 GCA_038749915.1 Verrucomicrobiota bacterium
AGGCAAGACGATCCACACGGCAGGATCCTCCAACTACCAGAATTATGGCGAAGCCGCCATGGGTTTGAAGACCGGCCAGACCATGCTGCGAACCGATCTCGGAAAATAGCTCGGCTGCCGTCCTTCCTCATCTTCAAGGTTGAATTTCGCGTTGACCCTTTGGAGAGTCCGACATGCTCGCCATCATCTCCCCTGCGAAGACCCTCGACTATGAATCGCCTCCCCTGACAGACACCTGTACAAAGCCGGAATTCCTCAATCACTCCAAGGAATTGATCAAACAGCTCCGCACCATGTCCGAAGATGAAATCGGAGCCTTGATGTCGATCAGCCCAAAACTGGCAACCCTGAATGCGGAGCGTTACCAGAGCTTTAAACCTCCTTTCACAGCAGACAATGCCAAACAAGCACTGCTCGCCTTCAAAGGAGACGTCTACACCGGCTTTGAGCTTCCTGAATATGAAGAAGCCGATTTCGCTTACGCTCAAGATCACCTACGCATTCTGTCAGGCCTCTACGGACTCCTTCGCCCCCTCGATCTGATGCAGGCCTATCGACTCGAGATGGGGACCAAACTGAAGAACAAGCGGGGAAAAGATCTCTATGCATTTTGGGGAGATACCATCACGACGGCCTTGAACGATGCCATCGCCGAGTCGGGCAGCAAGACTCTCGTGAACCTGGCTTCCAACGAATACTATCACAGTGTCCAGCCGAAAGACCTCGATGCCCGCATCATCACCCCGGTCTTCAAGGACGAGAAAAACGGAAAGTTGAAGATCATCAGTTTCTTTGCTAAAAAGGCGCGGGGCGTGATGTCGGACTTTTTGATCCGCAAACGCGTCGAAAAGCCGGAGGGGCTGAAAAAATTCAAAGGAATGGGCTATGCCTTCAGCAACGAGTTGTCCGAAGGAGATACCTGGGTTTTCACCCGACCGGAAGCTGCCTGAGCGATGGTTCACCCTTGCAAAGCCACTGAACAAGCCTTCTAATCACCCGGAGTCAGAAATCCCATGAAAGCATTTCTCATCATTTTCATCCTCATCATCGCTGTGATCGGCGGAGGCGGTTACTATCTCTACTCGCAAGGCCACTTGGACGAGTATCTGAAGAAGGAAGAAGTTGCTGAGGCTTCCTCCAGTAACGATGGGCCAGCCAAGACGACGCCAGCACCGGCAAGCACGGCCAAAACAACGACCACTGCTCCTAAACCAGTCGCTTCAACCACAACGCCGAAACCGACGAAACCTGCGCCAAAGCCGGCCGCGCCTAAAACCGAGTTTGAGAAAAAGGCAGAGCAAAAATATCCGATGCCCAATTTCAAGCCGCTGCTCGAGATTGTCGACAACTGGAACAGCGTGCCCCAACGAGCTTTCCCGAAAGCGATTACAGTGAATGTCGACGCCGAATACAAGATTCAGGCGAGCGATGGAAAAGTTCTTGGCTCAAGCAAAGCTCCGGCAGGCCACAAAGCGGTGCCGCTCAAGCACAAGCCCGGCATGCTGCAAATCACGGATCGTCCTGGAGGAAACGCCCTTGCCGTGGTCAAGGTCGATGACACGGATTTCAAGAAACAGATCGAAAGTCTCTATGAAAAACTGGTCGCCGATGCGGAGGAACGCATCCTCAAGGCCCGACGCGTTTACGCCAAAGTGCTTGCGGCCCAACCTGCAGGTGGTGGCGGCGGAGGGTCGGGCGACGATCCTCGATTCCAGCCGGTTCGCGCTTATCTTGCTGCCGGAAAAATGGAGTCCGCCCTTCTCGAAGAAGCGAAGGAATGGTACTGGATGGGTTCGGAGGTTCATGACGGTCGCACCTACGACGTCGTC
>JBCDHN010000872.1:0-1827 GCA_038749915.1 Verrucomicrobiota bacterium
ATCGTGGCGTGCAGATCGTGCATGTGAACCTTGTCCTTTATCGCCAAATAGCCGAATTCGTCCGTTTCTCCAAGTGCAAAGCCTTGCTTCACTCCGCCTCCTGCCAGGAAGACGGTGAAGCCGTGAGGGTTGTGGTCGCGCCCCGGATTGCCCCGGTCGATTTGGGCGACTGGCGTACGGCCAAACTCACCAGCCCAGACGACCAATGTTTCATCCAGCAGCCCTCGTTGGTCGAGATCAGCAAGGAGCGCGGCGACCGGTTGATCAGTCTTCGCGGCGCTTTTTGGAAGGTCACTGTCAATATTGCCATGGTGATCCCAGTGGTAGTCGGTCGCGACTTGGATGAAGCGAACTCCGGCCTCCGCCATGCGCCTTGCGAGAATGCACTGACGAGCGTAGCCATCAGTCCATGTCCCGTCGACGCCGTAGAGGTCTTTGATGTGCTGCGGCTCGCTTTCGATGTCCATGAGCTCCGGGGCAACTCGCTGCATCCGGTAGGCTAACTCAAAGGAATCGATCACTCCCTCCAGTTGAGGATCGCCGCCAGAATGGGAGTAGTGGGAGCGGTTCAGGGCTTGGACTGCATCGATCAGTTCCCGTTGCCGTGATGTTGAGAGCAGATCGCTCTTGAGATGGCGGACCTGGGGTAACCGTTTCGATGAGGTGCGGACACGAATCTGAGTGCCCTGATGCTTCGCGGGAAGAAAGGAGTTTCCATAAAGCCGCACGCCGCCATGCATTGACGGATAGTCGATCGAGACAAAGCCGGGCAGGGAATCATTCTCACTCTGTAAACCATAGCTGATCCACGAACCGATGCTTGGCCGCACGAAATTGGCTTCTCCAGTATGCAGTCGCAAGATGGCCTGCCCGTGTGCCTCCCCGTCGGTATGCATCGATTTGATGATCGACATCTTATCGACTTGTTTCGCGAGGCAGGGGAAGAGTTCCGATACCGGTTGACCGGATTCTCCGTGTCGGGCGAACTTCCATTTTGAACCGAAGACCTTTCCCAGTCGGTCTGGACGAATCAGGCCGGGAAGTTTGAAAGGGAGGGGTTTGCCGTGGTCCGTGTTGAGGCGGGGTTTCGGATCAAAGGAATCTATCTGACTGACTCCGCCGTGCATGAAGAGGAAGATGCAGCGTTTCGCGCGTGGTGAAAAATGCTGGGGAGTTCCGTTTGCGGCGCTGGCTATTGTGGAGAGCGCGATCGCCCCGAAACCTCCAGCAGAGGCACGAAGCATTCCACGTCGCGAAAAGGCCATTTGGTGAACGTGGCAGGCTGTTTTCATTGGGTTAGTCAAGGTATTGAAAGTAGGTGGAGGCGATGAGAGCCTGCGCCAATTTTGCGCGATCGTGTGGGCTGGGCAGGGTGGTGTTTTCGAACTGTTTTTTGAAGTAAGGCATGAGAAGTGCCATCTCTTCTTCCGTAGGAGGACGGCTGAGGATCTGTCGGTAGATGGAAGTGAGCACCTCTTTGCCGGTTGTGCCAAAACGCTTGTCCATCATGCGACTTCCAAAGTCATGAGTCGCCTCTTGGACGAAAGGACTGTTCAAGAAGTAGAGCGCTTGCGGAGCCACGGTAGTGTTGGACCGTCGGCCGGTCGGCATGCTGGGATTGGGGAAGTCGAAAATCTCAAGGACATCCATGACGCTGGTTCGGATGACCGGTTGATAGATGCTTCTGTGGTTGGTTGACTTTACTCCTTTGGCCAGGGCCTCTTCTTGGCCGTTCACCTGCGTGAGGGGGAGATGATCCACAACAGCGCCGCGTTGACCGGCTTCCAGTCGGCCGCTGATCTGGAGAAGCGTGTCGCGAATTTCTTC
>JBCDHN010000873.1:0-1823 GCA_038749915.1 Verrucomicrobiota bacterium
AGGATGGTGGCGAGCCAGGGAATGCGGCGATTCATAGAAATGAAGTTAGGATTCGAGGATGAGAAAGAGTGAGGCGTAGGTTCGCGCGACTCCGATCGCGATGGCCGCGAGAAAGAGAGCTGCTCGTCCCAGCCAAAGCGACCAAGCGGACCAGCTTCGGCTTTTCGGAGGGCGCAAGAGTCGCAACAAGTCCGCAGAAAAATTCTTGGGCGTTTCCGGCACGTCCTCGCGTCGGTGACGCTTCCAGTTTTCGAGAGGATCGGGGTGTTTGGGGGGCATGTTAGGAAGGATCAGTGGTTTCGGAGAGGATGCGTCGCAGGCGCTCTTTGGCCCGACTCACCCGCGACTTGACCGTGCCGACGGGGACCCCATCGATCTCAGCGACCTGAGCAAGCGGAAGTTCCTCGATTTCAGCGAGAATGAAGGCGGATTTGAACGGCTCTTCCAATTCGGAAAGTGCCGCATCCAGTCGCAAGAATTCGTCAAGACGAGTCGCATGGCTGCTCGGAGTCGCTTCGTCTTCGACTTCCGGCAGGGAGTCTGAACCTTCGAAAGGTTTGATCTTGCGCAGCGCGCTGCAGGAAGCATTCCGCGCAATCGTGTAGAGCCATGTGGAAAAGCTTCCGCGTTCGGGATCAAACTTCGCCAGACTGCGAAACGCGCGCACAAACACCTCTTGAGCAAGGTCCTGAGCCAGATGGTAGTCGTTCACGAATTGGTAGGTCATACGGAAGATCGGCGTTTGGTACCGTTCGACAATCGCCCGGAAGCTCGCCAGATCACCACGTGCCGCACCGGCGGCCAGGCTATTGTCATCAGGCGGAGAAGATTCCATGCGATTTATGGGTCCATACCCAAGTGATGTCGGAAAGGTTCCCGGAAATGTTTGCGTAAGAACTGATGGAGTGAATTACCCACTCCATCTTGGCTGCGAGAGACCAATCACTTCCTCGGAAGTCGGCATTCAAACATCAGATAAGTGGAAACAAAATACTCCGAAACCCCATTCACCTGGTGCAAGCCGTGCCATCGTCCGGTCCATTCATGGTTCGGCGAACGATAGAGAAGTGCTGTTGCATCGTTGCCATCAAGGATGAGGAGTTCGCAGCCTCTTCCGCCAAGGGACGGATCTTCTCCGTCTAGGCTTTCCCGAAGGCCTGAGCGGATTGCAGCATCTCTAAGCGCAGTCATTCCACCAAAGCCATCAAGATGAGTTGCGGTAAAGATCATGGATTCTCCAGTTACCGAATTCACTTTGCCAACGGCTTGGCTATAGAACATCCCATCGCGGAGTTTGTAGTTGGTCGAAAGTCCACCCATTGCCGATCGAAGATCAGAAGTTTCAGGGACAATGCCTCCGTGAAACACGAAGGAGCCCTCGTTCGTCTGTCCTAAATAATTCCCAAGTGGTCCCGCGAGATTGCTTCCAAATCTAGGGTCTCCCGGTGGAGTAATCCGGTCGTCGGAAGGTGGCTTGAGGATTTTGCCATCGACGATGATTCTTCCGTGGCAAAGGTTGGTCATCGGTTTGGTTGCGCCAGTTGGAAGCGGAGGAGGTGGATTGGGATCGTAGCCAGATTGATTGCCATTGATGACAACATGGTGGTTTTCTCCGGTCTCAGATCGAGCCACGGCATTGATCCCTTCCTCCCTCTTTGGAAACGCATAGTAAGGAGTCATTGTCGTTTCCCTTTCCAGCATCGAGAGAATACGAAGCGTCGGTTGCTTTCGCAGTTGGCCATCGATCTTGACCCCGCCGGTTGGGCATTTCCAGTCGCGAACATGGAAATGCCAGTTCTCTTCCAAGATATAATCGCGGGCCG
>JBCDHN010000874.1:0-1814 GCA_038749915.1 Verrucomicrobiota bacterium
CACCAGTTCAATTTTTTGATGCGGCTGCGGTTCATACCCAAAAATGGTTTGATACTTCGCCCGAAAGTCAGCCGGCAATTGGTTGGGCTCTCCAATTTCCAGATCAAGCGGGGCTTCTTGTCCACTCAATCGGAGTTCGGCAATTCGGCGTCGAACCTTGGATTCTGCCCCCAGTTTCGCCGATGCTTCATCCTGTAATTCGGAAAGCCAATCCTCAATCTCAGCACAATCAGCAAGGCTTTTGAGAATCTGGCGTTCCGCGAATCGTTCGACCTCAGCATGATGAAGACCGTAGGCACTCAAGACTCCGGCTTCGGCGGGAACCAGAATTGTTGACATCCCAAGACGGTCGGCAATGGCACAGGCATGCAGCGGGCCTGCCCCGCCAAAGGCCAGCAATGCGTATTCGGACGGATTGGCACCTTCCCGAATGGAAATGGTTCCAATGCTGTCCGCCATTTGCTCCACCGCAATGCGAAGGAGACCTTCAAGGACTTCTTCCCGAGATTCTTCTGTTTCCATCGCCTGCATCAATTCCAGCAGCCTGGTTTCCGCAGCCGCGATGCTTTCTTTGCCTAACGGAATTCCGAAATTGTCCGGATCAACCCGTCCCAGAAGGACGTTGACGTCCGTGATGGTAAGTGGACCTCCCCGGCCATAGCACGCTGGGCCGGGGCTTGAACCTGCGCTTTCGGGGCCGACGCGGAGTCCACCTTGCGACCACTGGCAGATCGAGCCGCCTCCCGCAGCCACGGTTTCGATTCTCAGGGAAGGGGAGAGAAGTGTTGTCGCGCCAATCGACTGCTGAAACTGGTAGGCAAAATCTCCGTTAAAACGGGCAACATCCGTGCTGGTCCCACCCATATCGAAGGTGATGAGCTTTTCATAACCGCAGAGTTTTGCGCTCGCAGCCGCGCCGACGACTCCTCCCGCGGGTCCGCTGAAGAGACTGTCCTTGGGACGGAAGTCAGACTCCGGCTCCAGACCGCCTGCGCTCGTCATCACGAGAAGATCACTGGTAACCTTTGAAACGCGATTGAGGAAATCACCCATCACCGGAGTTAGATAAGCATCCACTACCGTCGTTTCCGCCCGCGGGAGCAGCTTGATCAACGGAGCCAACTCGCTGGACAAACTGACGTGCTTGAACCCGGAATTCCGCAGGAGATGAGCAAGCGCCTTTTCATGCTGATCATTCAGGTAACCATGCATCAGAGAGACGGCCGCCACTTCGATTCCCTCTTCTACCATCCCGGATATCGCGGCTTGAAGCTCCGGCGATAAGGAGAGTGGCTCAAGAACGTTTCCATCAGCGTCCAAACGCTCTGAAACTTCGCAAACGACTTCGTAAAGCGGTTCGGGCAGCTGATGGTTCAAGGCGAAGAGGTCGGGGCGACGCTGGTCGCGAATATGAAGTAGATCTCCGAAGCCTTGAGTCACGAAGAACGCCATTCGCGCTCCTTTTTTTTCGAGCAGAGCATTGGTTCCGCGGGTCGTGGCAAGACGAAGGGAAATTTCAGGGAAGTCGTTCTCCAATCCGGTTTGGGTAAGAATCCTGCTGCCAATGACCGGAGCCTCCTCGCCGGTGAACAAGTCGGTTTCAGATTGAAGATCCACCTTTCGATCGAGGCGTAGCTCATGAATCCCTTCCTCAAGGAGCTCGCTTTGTTCAATCCGGGCGACTTCGCTTCCGAATCCAACTTGCCATCCCTTGAAAAAGTCCGAGGGCACGCTCCATGGAATCTGAATCCTGCGATCGTCATTCAGGCGAACCCGAAGTTTCCCCGAAGACAACACCTTGACGAGAACGGGAG
>JBCDHN010000875.1:0-1809 GCA_038749915.1 Verrucomicrobiota bacterium
TGCGAGCTTGTCGAGATTCGGCGTCGGAATCTTGGAATCGGCATTGTAGCAACCAAGGTCGCCAAAACCGAGATCATCCGCGTAAAGGATCAGAATATTGGGCTTGGCTTGTGCCTCCGAGGGCGTTCCAAACAGGCCAACCAGCAGCGAGAAGGCCGCAGCAAATGCAACGTGGGTTTTCATCGCCTCGACTACACGCCACGAAAATGAGCTGCGCAACCAAATCTCGCCATCCCCCTTCATGCCGCAGTCGGAATTTCCACCATCCCGGCGTCGCCATTGCAAGCGCCATCCGCCATCCGCATCGTCACCAACTCCCGCTCAAACGCCTCGATGGCATCGAGCAAGGGCGCCTTCGACACGTTCCAGGTTCCCGTCAGCGGATGGTCGAGATCAAAAATCACCCCGACAACCAGATGTCCGGCCACCGAGATCGCCCCGACCATTCCAAGGTGCATGGCTGGATACGCGATTTCCATCACCATGAACCCGAGCACCAACACCAGAGACATGAACCACAACAATCCTTTAAGCCGCTTGGGTAAGCGTTCCTGGGCGAGGCTAATTCGCGAGGTGCGAAAACTCGTCACGTCGGTCAACCGGTTGATGATGCAGCCAAGCGCCACCTCGTCACTGTGATCATCGACCTTCAAGAGATTCGCCGCACGCATCATGTCCATCAGCTCCTCGGTCGTCTCCGAATCGATTCGGTCCATCCGTTTGCGCCGACTCATCTCTTTCCATTCGACATGGGCAACCGAGCGAACATACTCATCCAGCTGGGTGAGAAGCTCCTGCTTGGCAGCATCCTGTCGTCCTTCAAAATAGGTCAGCAAATCGCGCACGTCCTGCAACGCATTGACCTCTCCCTCCAGCGCGTCGGAAAGCGAAGTGAACCGCTCCAGCACCTTTACCACGAGAAAACCGACCAAGATCGCGTAGATCACGCCAAAGACGGAAAAGAAGGTTTCCCAAGGCGCCTCCTCCTCGGAAAAGCTTACCTTGTCAGGAAGGTAACTCTGGATACCGGGAACGGAGACATAACCTTGAACTATCGCGGTCGCACCTAACGCGACCGAACCTACAACCAATGTTTTCAACAACGATTTCATAGCGCCGCCAGTATGCGAAACCGCGGATGAGATCGTGAATTATAAAGAACTTTTCCGATTATAGGCACCCCGACCGCGCCGAAAAACGTTGCTGCCTCTACAACACGTCGAGGGCGGAATGAAACCGCCGAATGAGATCTTCCGGATCCTCAAGCCCGATCGAAATGCGGAGCAGATGTCGATCGATTCCCAACTGGTCCGACCACTCCAATTCCGGATAGTGGGCGAGCAACATGTAAGGACAGGCCAGGGTGAAATTGGTGCCCAGACTCGGTCCCTTGGAAACGCGCAGCGCATTGTAAAAGCGAGGCGAACACCGTTTCGGATCCTTCAACACGATCGAGAAAAGCCCACCATAGCCGCCTTCCTCCCGCTGAATCGCATGGTAAAGCTCGGGAGTCTCGCCCTTCGGATACCACAGTCGTTCCAAGACGTCGGTCCGCTCTTTCAGGCTGTCGTAAACCGCCTCTGTATGATTGTTGATCTTCTTCATCCGGGCCGCGAAGTCGCGTGAATTCTTCTCCAGCACAGCGGCATCACTTCCCCAGAGATCATCCTCGTAAATCTCATCAAGAATGCGCTTGAACGACTGGTTGTGCGGCGAGTCATTCTTCAGAATCATCGCCCCGGCCATGACGTCTCCGACTCCACTGAAGAACTTGGTTAGGCTCATCGTGACAACATCCGCATACTGGAA
>JBCDHN010000876.1:0-1807 GCA_038749915.1 Verrucomicrobiota bacterium
ATCCGGGTTCGCAATACCCTTTCCGGTCTGCAGAAACTGGCCGCCAGCTATCGCCAATCGCTCGAAATTCCGGTCGTGGGGATCACGGGAAGCAGCGGAAAAACCTCCACCAAAGATCTGACGCGGTTCGTTCTCGGCCAAAAGTTCCAGGTCAATGCGACCAAGGGCAATCTGAACAATCACATCGGCCTACCCCTCACGATTCTGGATACCAATGCGGATCACGATCTTGGCGTCTTTGAAATGGGGATGAATCATCCGGGAGAGATCGAGGTTCTGGCGGAGATTGCTGGTCCCGATGTCGGCATCATTACCAATGTGGGGACTGCGCATCTGGAATTCATGGGAACCCGGGAAGCGATCGCCTTGGAAAAAGGGATGCTTGCAGAAGCCGTCGCGGCCGGTGGATGCGTCGTTCTCTCCGCCCACGATGACTTTACGGATTCGATTCGGGAACGCACCAGTGCCAGGATCCTGACAGGAGGCGTCAATTGCGGCGACATCTCGGCAACCAACCTGGAAATTACTTTTGAAGGATGCCGATTCGATCTCTCCTTTGCCGGAGAGACGGTCGCCACCCAACTTTCCGTGGCTGCAGAGCACATGGTGCGAAACGCGACATTGGCAGCGGCGGCCGGGATCCATCTCGGCCTGACGCTCGAAGAAATCGGGGACGGACTGGCCGAAGCCGAGCTCACTGGCGGACGCCTGCAGCGCAAAGTCGTCGGGGGAATCCCGTTTTTGGACGATTCCTACAACGCCAATCCCGATTCGGTGAAAGCTGCTCTGCGGACGCTGCGGGATCTTCCAGTCGAAGGAAAGCGCGTCGCCGTGTTGGGGCTGATGGCGGAATTGGGAGACCATGCCGAAGCCGAGCACGTTGAATTGGGGCGCTCCGTGGTCGAGAACAAGATTGACATTCTGCTAGGAATTGGCGAGGAAGGCCGTCACATGTCAGAAGGTGCTGGGAACGGTGCTGAGTGTCACGTTTTCGATGACCACCCATCGATAGCAGAGTATCTGCGCACAAACTTGGGCTCGACCGACTTGGTGTTGCTGAAAGGTAGCCGGTCTGCCGAAATGGAACGGGTATTTGCCCATCTCACTGACCAAGCCACAGATTAATGCTCTACTACCTATCAGAGTATCTCACTCAACTCGCGGAAACGAACGAGAAATACAGTTTTCTCAGTCCGTTCCGGGTGTTTACCTTTGGAACGGCGCGGGCTGGGGGAGCCTGCATCACCGCGTTTATTCTCTCTCTCCTGATTGGTCCAGGTGTGATTCGGAAGTTGGTTTCGTTGAAAGTTGGTCAGCCGATCCGAACCGCGGAAGAGGTCCATGCCCTCTACGAGCTGCACGAGGGAAAAGGGGGAACTCCAACCATGGGCGGTGTCATGATTCTGGGAACGATCCTCGTTTCCTCTTTGCTTTGGGCGAGGCTGGACAATCCCTTCATCATTGTGCTGATTTTTGTCCTGCTAACCCACGGCTACCTGGGCTTTCGCGACGACTACGCCAAGGTCACGAAAAAGAGTTCCGCCGGGGTCAGCGCGAAGTTTAAGCTCTTTTTCCAGTTCTTTTCGGCCGCCGCAGCGGGCGCCTTTCTCTACTTCCACCCGGAAACCAAGGATTACATTCGCAACTTCGTTGTCCCGGGTTTCACCGACCCTTTTCAGCTCGAGAACATGGTCGTCGTCGGCATTTTTGTCGCCTTGACCGTTGCTGTGATTCTCGGCAGTTCGAACGCGGTCAATCTGACGGATGGATTGGATGGCCTCGCGATCGGTTGCGTCATCATCGCGGC
>JBCDHN010000877.1:0-1806 GCA_038749915.1 Verrucomicrobiota bacterium
GACCAGCCCATCGTCAAGGCATCCGAGGCGGAATACCTGCAGTTCGATCGCCTGAGGTTTCGCGGTGGATTGGGCTCAGGGTTTGTTTTGGAAAACTGTCATCACATTGCGATCCGGGGCTGCGAGATCGATGGTATCGGCCAGCACGGGATCGTGGTGACCGGGGGCACTCACCATCTCATCCAGAGCAATGACATTCGCGAAACGGGACATTCCGGGATTTCGATGAGCAATGTCGGAGATCGCAAAGGGCTCATCGCCGGTCGGTCGGTCATTACCAACAACCACGTTAGTCACACGGGCAAGGTCCATTTCGACTGCGGTGCGATCCGGGTGAACAATGTCATCGGGATCACGGTGTCCCACAATCTCATCCACCACACGCCGTCCCGGGGCTACGAGCACCACAACGACAACGATGTGCTTTTTGAATACAACGAAATTCACAACTGCGCTCTCCAGACCTCCGACACTGGCGCCACTTACACCCACGGAAAGTGGAGCACCTACGGCAACCTCTTCCGCTACAACTTCATCCATCACAACCGGCGGGCTAACGGATTTTACTGCGACGATGGTGACAGCGGAGATATCCATCGATTCAATATTATCCACCAGTGCATCGACGCCCTGAAATTCGGGGGTGGACATGACAACATCGCAGAGCACAATCTCCTCATCCAGAACCAGCAACAGCGGATCGACGACCGCGGCGTCTCTCGAAACTACCGACTTGGAACGCGCTACGAAAGTGAGTTGAGAGCCTTTGCTCCGCAGAAAGAACCATGGCTTTCCTACGGGAAACGACTTCGCGAGGAATTCGCAATCACGACCGATCTGTGGTTGGATGTGCTCGACCCTGAGTGGCTGCCTGAGCTCCCCCACGGATGTCGCTATGCCAACAACGTCACCGTTGAGAGTTCCAGCTGGCGGAAGCCAGGGCGAGGTCAGGTCACGATAGTCGACAACGTCGATGTAGGCGCGGTCGAGAAAGCCGGATTCTACGATTTCGCGAACATGGACCTGCGAACCGACAACGAAGTCATCCTCAGCGTCTTCCCTAATCTCAACACCGTTTTTCCGAAGATGGGCCTCCAGCGTGACGCGTATCGGGAAAGGGTCCCAACCCGTGAATCGCTCGGAGGCTTAAGGAATTTTGGTGGGACGGTAAAGGGAGAAGAAGACGCCGATCTGGATCGATAGTGCCAGAGCTTGGACTCCTTTCATGAAAGTATATCTGACGACGACTCTTTTATGCTTCGTGATTTGGATAGGATTGATCGTCCTTAGCAATCTTCGACCCTTCTGCGGGACTTTCTACCATGACAATGGCGATCAGATTGATATTTTTGTTCAGTTTGGAGAGATCAAGATGAGCCCGTTTTTATTGAGCTATCCCAAAGCATCATGGAATCCATCGAATGTTACATTCCAACCAGGTCCTGCCGAGTCGTCGCCTTCTCTTCAGCAGTTTGTTGAAGAGTGGCGTTACCATACAGGTCTGGACTTTTTTCCTAACTACCCCTCCAAGGAAGCGCCAAAAGAATGGAATATACCCGTTTGGGCGCCAATCTTTGTTGGTTGGTTAGTCGCAATATCGGGCCTTTATTTATCGTCTCAAGGTATGTCTAACAAAGCTCTGAGGACACTGGTTCAGGAAACAGAACGGAAGAAATTCGCTACTCTTTGAGCTGTGAAGCGAAAAACGCGTCCGCGGTTTCGAGCATTTCATCGAACCAGATTTGTTTGCCGGGGAAAGCATGAGGAGCGTCTTTGATGATGGTGAGATCGGAGGTGATGCCGAGC
>JBCDHN010000878.1:0-1802 GCA_038749915.1 Verrucomicrobiota bacterium
ACGCGATTCAGTCAAACGCCGGAAACGTGATTTGGCGCTCGCGCAAGAAAAACGAGATTCACGACTTCCTCGCCCTTGCTCAGGTATCCAAGCGAATCCGTGTCCGCCACATTGACCTCTCCGTCGATCTTCGGATTCTCTTTGATCTCTTCGGCGCGGTCCCGACCCTGTCTCAACCCAATCAGGAACTGGTCATTCACGACCGGGCAACACTGGGCCTCACCTACACGGAAGACTCAGTCCGCACTCCACAGCCGGGTTATTCGTTTGTCCAGATTCTCGAACCGCGCCACGTTTGGCTGCCCAATGTTTCCAATGAAGAGGTTGGTGTACAAGCACTATGTCTTGGCGCAACACTTCCGCCCGGAATCCTGATCAAGGAGTTGATCCTCCTCTCCTATGCAGCACTGACCATGCAAACCGTTCAGCTCGATGCCTTGGATGCCGGAGGAGTCATGAATGGAGAAGCCGCCCAATGGTGGAAGACCAATCAACATCGTTTTCCACTGACTCAAGACAGCTTCATGAAACCTCCATCGAAGCAGTCAGCATCGCCTCTTCCCGTTGCTTGAAAATAGTCTCAGAAAAAAATCCTCGCTCACATAAATGCCAAACCGGTGTGCTCTATTGCCATACGTAAGACGCAAACCTGCCCATGACAACCAGCCCCCAATTCCCAACCTACCGCACGGAAGCGGCCCTGCGTGCGCAGAGCCTGACCGACGCCGGGTTCAAGAAAACCGGGAAGGGGTTCCGGAAGGGTGACACCACCCTCAAGCCTGAAAAAGGATGGGTAGTTCTCGAGTCGAAACTTCCGAAAAGCGCTGAGCAGCAAGGCGGAAAACTCGGAGCACCCGGGCTCTGGAAAGTTCACGCAACCAAACTGCCAAAGCAGCGATTCGCATTCCCTGAAAACCTAACGACCCACCTGAATCACCCAGTTACTGAGGAATCCATCTCCCAGTTCAGCAGCTGCGTCGCATGGGCAATGCAGACCCGCAAGGAATCCTCCCTCAACGACTGGGTTTCACCTTCAGAAGATGAAATTCAGGCATGGTTGGGTTCCCGAACGCTGCAAATCGGCGACGTCATCCGCCAAATCGAACTCAACCATTCAGAGAAGCGGCTTTCGCTTCAAATCTCGATTCTTGATGCCATTCCCAAAGACCGCAAGCCCCACCAGCTTTGGCTGGACCGACTCATTTCCGACGCCCAGGAGCAATGGGCTCTCGCCAGAATCGAGTTCCGGCAAGTGGACGAACAGACCGAGCAAGCAATCGCCGAAATCGACCTCACCGGAGCGCCTGACGCCATCCTTTCTACCCTTTTCCTGACCAGTGTGGACACCCTCAGATGGATTGCCGCCTCACTGGTCCCAACGGCCGAATTCCTGGTTAGCGATAGCGCCCAGCTATCCCGCGCTTTGAATGACGACCACATCAAGGGTCAGCAATCCTAAACCTAAAACGAATACGATAATATGGTTACTGCAACAGAACCGTCCCCGGCGACGGACGCCCAGCCCCGGCAAGGCGATCCCGTTGAACTCGGGGGCAATGATAGGCTTAGCCTAACCGCGATTGATGTGACCGGCAGCCACGAGTTGGAAGCACCAAGCATCAATCGAAGCACCCCTGCGGGTGCCGTCGCGAACGCATTCGCGAACCGTATGGACTTGCCAAACAACGTCCCGTGGGGACTTCGCAATGACGAGACCGCCGCTTATCTCTCAGATGATGAGCCGATCGGCGATCAAATCGAGACGGGTTCCCGAGTCGTTGTGACTCCAAAGAGTCACCTCG
>JBCDHN010000879.1:0-1798 GCA_038749915.1 Verrucomicrobiota bacterium
CACGACTTCTTTTTGGGGACGACCTCTTTGTTCCGGTCGTTGGGCCCTTGCCAGGGAAAGTGAGGCGCGGCGTGTGAGAGGTAGAGAAAGAAGGGCTTGTCTTTGTGGGCCTTGATAAATTGCAGCGCATCTCTGGTGATCAAGTCAGTCGTGTAGCCGTCTTTGCGGATCGACTCGTTTCCCAGCCACAAATCGTGCACGCCGATGCGGTCCATGTGTTCGAAGTAATGGTGGTTACCACCGAGCAGACCAAAAAAGTGATCAAATCCCTGTTGCAAGGGTTGGCGTTCGAAATCGTAGCCCAGATGCCACTTCCCACTCAATCCGGTAGCGTAGCCAGCTGTCCTTAGTTTTGCAGGCAGGGTTTCCCCATCCGCAGGAAGGCCCCGACCCATCTCCTGGTAATAGAGTGCGTTATCCATTCCAAATCGCTGCTGGTAACGACCGGTGAGAAAAGCGATTCGAGTGGGAGAGCAAACCGCTCCATTCGCGTAGAAATCGGTGAAGCGGATGCCCTCTGTTGCCAAGCGATTCAAGTTTGGGGTTTTGATGTCTGGGGCTCCGTAGCAACCCAGGTCGCCATACCCAAGATCATCAGCCAGAATGAAGACCACATTTGGCGGTGTCGAGATCGCCGTTTCAATGAAGGCAAGAGCAAGTAAAAGCGCGAAAAGAGGTTTCATGCAGATAAGTACTTACACCGCGAGGAATGGGTGGATCTTCCGCATGAAATGAGGACCATTCCAATCGATATCAGTTGGACTCAATCCGCTCCGAAGCCCAGTTTCTGGTAGGCAGCTCGGGTATCTTCGCTAAACCACCTGGTTGTTGACCCGGCATTTTGGCCAAATTGTCATAAACCATGGCTGACTGCGCCAAGATTCGGGCCCGTCTATGAAACAGGATGGAAGCAAATCCTCATGATCACTGCTCGCTTGAATCTCCTCTTTCTCCTCGTTGGATTTCTATCCCTACCTTTGGCCGGACACGGGCAAAAACCGAATATTCTCTTCTGCATCTCCGACGACCAGTCCTGGGCGCATACCGGGGCAAATGGGGATCCGGTTGTCCAGACTCCGGCCTTTGATCGAATTGCCCGGGAAGGTCTTCGGTTCGTTAACTCATTTTGCGATGCCCCGACCTGTGGTCCCTCTCGCAGCGCGATTCTGACCGGTCAATCGATTTGGCGACTAGAGGAAGCCGGCAACATCCACAGCACTCTTCCGGCCAAGTTTGCCACCTACACTGAGGAACTTCGCAATGCGGGTTATAAGGTTGGTTATACTGGGAAAGGATGGAGCCCCGGGCGGTTGGAACCGGGAGGACGCAGCGAAAATCCTGCCGGTGAATTGGTGACGGGCCGGACATTGGAACCGCCATTCCGAGCCATACGCAATGTCGACTATGCCGGCAACTTCGAGACGTTTCTTGGTTCCGTGGTCGACGAAGAGCCGTTTTGCTTTTGGCTGGGAACTTCTGAACCGCACCGAGGCTATCAATTGGGAGCCGGGATTTCCACGGGCAAGGATCCTTCCAATGTAATCGTGCCCGGAATTTTTCCTGATACGGAAATCGTGCGTTCCGACATTCTCGATTATTACGTGGAAGTGGAGCACTTCGATCGGATGGTCGAAAGAGCCGTCGCCTCACTTGAAAAACGTGGCCTGCTTGAAAACACGATTGTAGTAGTAACGAGCGATCACGGCATGCCGTTTCCTCGGGCAAAAGCGAGTCTCTATGATTGGGGGAGCCGGGTTCCGCTGGCAATCCGTTGGCCTGGAGGAATCCGGGAAGCGGG
>JBCDHN010000880.1:0-1798 GCA_038749915.1 Verrucomicrobiota bacterium
GATTGCTGTAGTATTTGTGCTCCAGCACTTCAAGTTTGCGGTCAGCGTTCCAGACGCTCAACAGGCCGTTGGTGGGTTTGTTAGGTTCGCTCATTGGTTGATTGCTGGGAATGATATAATGGATCTTCGCGAGTCCGTTTTTCTGACGGTGATGGATCTCCTCGTTGTGTGCGAGTACCGCGCCACGGATGGCGGCTGTCGGTGATGCGTGGCGCTCTTGATCGAACTCGAGAGTTTTCCATTCGTTCTCATGGTGGCACCACTGGAACTGGACGAACCAACCATCTTCATCGTCGTAGCAGATTTTCGCATCGCCCCGCTGACGGACCAAATCCGACAACAAGGCATCGCTACCAGAGAGCGCGGCGCGCTCTTTAGTAAGGTTACTACTCATACGGTCTCGTGCCTGAATTGGAGAAAGGTGGCTTGCCCTCTGAGTTTGGGGGCAAGCATGGGATAGAGGCGTTGCAGGGTGACCTGGTGGACATCGTATTCCACGGGCCAGAGTTCGAGCGCCCACGCGGGGAACCAGCGATCCTTGAAGGCTTGCCACCAGTCCCTATGCACCTTGATCTGAATGGGGTCGGTCTTCTGAGTGAAGATGTCGATGGAGAGTTGGCGGAAGAGGCGGTGATTCATCTCGTATTCTGCTTGTTTCACGCGAGAGCGAAACTCCGGGCCGCTGGCCATCTCCAGGGCGTAGTGCTGTTGCTCCAGGGCGATTGCGCTCACCTCGGTGGGAACAGGCTCCCGCGCTTCCCACGTTGAATACGCGGGCGGTGCCGGCTGATGGCATTGCCATTCCCGATAGAGTTCCAACCAGAATTCGACGGGTTTGCCGAGGAATTCTTCGTGAGGGTTGCCATACCTGTCCATAGGGTAAGTTTTAGGTAACGGTTAGGTAATCGAATCAGATTTAGGCCTCGGAGCCTGTGAGTTCGTCAAAGCGATCGATGAAGAGAAACCTGGCTCGACGAGGGCTGACTGGGCGAATCTTTTCTTGTAGTGGCTTGATGCCCGCGATGAGTTCCCATTCATCATCGTGAGGTGCCATCAGGTCGCGCTGTTCTGTGGATAGAAGAACCAGGTCGGCATGTTTTACGACCGAGGAAGTCTTCTTGGGAACACCAAACCTCTCGGCTACTGCGGACTCGACACGCTCCTCAATCACTCGGAAATCAGGAAGCAACTCCTTCAGTGGCTTAGGGATGTCACCAACGAATGCTTCAGCGGCATCGTGCATGAGCCCTTCCAGAGCAAATTCTGGCGAAACGATGCGGCTGCATATTACCGAATGCTGAGCCACCGAGTAGAAATCGCTGGTGTGACCACCAAAACGACAAGTATTGGATAGCGCGTGAGCGATGTCTTCGATATCGAATTCGGAATGCTCCGGGGTCAGGAAATCAAAGTAGTTGCCTGACAATGTGAGGATATCAGGGCGGATCGTGATTGCTGCTTGGTTCATCTCCGTCGCTTTTGGGATTTATGCTTGCCAGTCTTGGGTTGGCGCCAGCCTTTGCGTGGGCTGCCCCGCTTCAAGGGGGCGCAACTCCAAGGGCGATCCCACTCGTTGCGCTCGTTCATTCTCCCGAGGGTTTCTCGTCCCAGTGTGCAGTCGGGTCAGTATCCCAGTCCGGATAGTGTTCAGTAAGCCAATCGCAAAGCTTTCTCTCCTCCTCATCAATGGCCTGTTGAGATTTCATAGCGACCTCCGGATCCAGACTCCAATCCGGTCCAGGCATAGTTACGGCTTGGAAATCAACAATACCGAGCTCATCCTTGATCTTAATTTCGC
>JBCDHN010000881.1:0-1783 GCA_038749915.1 Verrucomicrobiota bacterium
GCTACGCGGTCGATCGCGTCAATACCACTTCCACAGTCTGGTTGGGGCTGACAACCGGCTGCGCTCAGTGTCACGATCACAAGTTCGATCCCATCAGCCAGAAGGAATACTTCCAACTCTTCGCCTACTTCAACAACACGACGCAGCCGGGGATGGACGGAAACAAGCCGGACACGCCTCCTGTCATACGCGTTTATCCCGATGACGAAACCCGCGCCCTGGAGTCGACCACCAAGTCGAAGCTGAATCAGGTGACCGCTCAGTTAAAGTCGGAGAACAAAGCCGCCAAGGAAGCGTTCGCCGCATGGCTCGCAGAGGAAGGAGCAGCTCCGGGCCAATATCGGGGGTATCAGGATCGCGAGGTCGAGGGATTTTCGGTCAACCTGGGGAAGGATCAACCGATGACGATTTTCACGGAAATCATTGCGCCCGACAAGCTTGGCCGATATCCGCTCTGTGAACAGATCGACGAACACGGGCGAGGATTTCGGATGGTTCTCGACCTGTTTGAAGAAGGCGTTGAGTTCACCTTTTTCGATGGCATGGGCGGAATGCTGCAAACACAATTGATCAAGCACCTGAGACCGGGCGGGAGAACCACTCTGAGCTGGGTGTACGATGGTTCCGGAGAATCCGGCGGCGTGCTCGCCTACACCGGGACTCGGAAAATGGGAAGAGAGCGGTATCCGTATTTGGAGATCGATACCCTGGCGGGCGACTTTGCCAATGATGCTCCGCTCAAAATCCTCGCCGGTGAGGAGACCTTGAAACGATTGAAATTTTACGACGCGTTAACCGATGCCGAGATCAAGGGTCTCAACACGAGGCACAAGATTCCCGGCCTGCTCGCCAAGAAGACGGCGGAAGATTCTCAGGCAGAACTCTTCAATCACTACCTGCATGCGCACCACGAACCAGCGCGCCAACTCTACGCGCAGCAGTCTGAGCTTCAAAATCAGCTGGCCCAAATCCAACGTGATGTTCCCGTCACCCATGTCATGGCTGAAAAGCCGGGCATTCCTTCCGCTCCAATCCTCGATCGTGGTGAATACGATCATCCCACGGGAGAAGTCGTTCAACCCGGTGTCCCGGCGGCTCTTCCCAACTTAAGCGAAGATGCTCCGCTAAACCGCCTGGGATTGGCCCGGTGGATTGTAAGCCCCGAGAATCCGCTTACCCCACGCGTTACCGTAAATCGGATGTGGCAGGAGTTCTTTGGGAATGGATTGGTGGATACGGCTGATGATTTCGGAACCCAGGGTGCTGTCCCCACTCATCCCGAATTGCTCGATTGGCTCTCGGTCGATTTTGTCGAAAACGGTTGGGATGTGAAACGTTTGGTTAAGCAAATGGTGATGTCGCAGGCCTACCGGCGCAGTTCCAAAATCAATCCAAGAAGCTGGAGGAGAGATCCGGAGAACCGCTTCTTTGCTCGGGGGCCCCGCTTCCGGATGGACGCTGAAATGATCCGGGATCAGGCGCTGTTTGCGAGCGGACTGCTCGTCGAGAAAATTGGAGGGCCTGGAGTGCGACCATATCAACCGGGTGGCCTCTGGCAGTCTGTTGGCTACGAAAACAGCAACACCGTTAAATTCTTCCGTCACTACAATGAATCGCTTTACCGCCGCAGCATCTACACCTTCTGGAAGCGCACCGCGCCACCTCCCAACATGACGGCCTTCGATGCTCCGAACCGGGAAAGCTGTATCGTCAATCGAGAACGGACCAACACTCCGCTTCAGGCGCTGGTCCTCATGAACGATGTGCAATATGTGGAAGCAGC
>JBCDHN010000882.1:0-1777 GCA_038749915.1 Verrucomicrobiota bacterium
CAAGGACAAATCGAAATGAGACCCCTTGCTTTTCTGGGATTCGTTGCGCTTTTGGCAGGCGCGACCGCGCAGGCTGATCCCAAAACCGCCCTCAAGATCGAGAACGCCCAGGTCGTCAGCCAAGGCCACGAGTTCACCGAAGGCCCCACCCTCGATGGGGAAGGAAACATCCTCTTCACCTCTCCGCGGCAGAACGCCATCGTTCGCTACTCCATCAAAGACGGAACTAGCTCGATCTTCTACAAAGGTGATGTTCCCGTCAGCGCCCTGTTCTTTCGCGACGGAAAGCTCTTCGCCACGCAGGGTAATCTGGACCGAGTTATCGAAATCGAATCGCCTGATAAGTTCGTCCCCGTCGTCGAATCCTTCGAAGGCAAGCCTTTCAACAAGCCCAACGACCTCTGGGTTTCTCCCAGCGGCCACATTTATTTCACTGACCCCAACTACGGTCGCGGTCCGCTGCCACAAGGGGGTGAGTATGCCTACTGGGTCACGCCCGAGGGCACGGTCTATCGCATCGACGCTACCTTCAATCGCCCCAATGGCATCGTTGGAAGCGAGGATGGCAAAACGCTTTTCATCACCGATGCCGGTGACAGCAAGACCTATCGCTTTGAGCTGGACGAGGATGGAAAGCCCGGAAAACAGAAGTTGTTCACCGAGATTGGTGGCGACGGCATGACGCTCGATTCCAAGGGCAACCTCTACATGGGCGTGCCACGCCAAAAAGCACTCGTGGCGATTGATCCCGACGGGAAGGAGATCGCGCGGATCGAGGAGTTTGGGTGCACCAATGTGACCTTCGGGCCGGAAGGGAAGGTCTTGTACATCACGAAATCGCCCGGGCTTTGGGCGTTGCGGATTTGGTGAGGCCGAACCTTTCAAGTGAGAACAAATCAATGGTTGTCACGTGACCTCATTCTTAGATGAAAAAGAAACTCACCATCTGGCTAATCGCGGTCGCTACGCTTACCATCTTGATCGGATATGGTGCGGCCCTCTTCTGGTCATTGCAGACCCCAGCCACTTGGGCGGCAGTGGAATCAGGCATGGAACGTAGCGAAGTGCTCACCTTGTTAGAGCCTTCCTATGGCGCACCCGCAAAGGCGGAAGACGGTTCCGACACCTGGCAGACGGAACGTCCCGTCGGCAGTTGGACTCTCACGGTGACTTACGATGAGAGCAACACTGTCCACACCACGACCCGAAAATACTCGAAGAGCCTGTCCGCTGAGTGAATCCGAATCTGCTCCTCGTTGCTTGCAGCAATCCAACTCTCCCGCCTATTAGGAGAAGCACGGAAGTCGTGTTAAGAACAAGGCTCCCATCAGTTCTTTTCGCATTTCACCTTGTCGGTTATTGATCGAGCATGAGGATTGAAAAACCTGATGTTGCTCCTCTCACAAAGGAAGAGCGACCGATGTTGACAACTCTTTTACAACGACAGTCTTCCCTTATTGCCCTCACAACCGACATGCTGTCGGCATGAAATGGCCCTGGATACTTTTTGCCGGAACTGCCATTGGCCTGGCGGTAGATGATGAGACACTGACCGAACAGCTCCATCGGGCGGTGATTGACGGCAATGTTGACCAGGTCCAGGAACTGTTGGTTGAGAAAAAGGCTTCGTTAGGAGATCGGCCGGAACGGTTTGCTGATTGGCTGAAGAATCCGAAGATCCTGGAATTGCTGCTGGACCATGGATTCGAACCTAACGGACTGGAGGGAGAATACCGCATGCGCGTTTGGGAGTTCGCAAGTCAATCTCCAGCGACGC
>JBCDHN010000883.1:0-1775 GCA_038749915.1 Verrucomicrobiota bacterium
GCCACAGTGCGTTTTTTGGTGCGCTTGGCGGCTATCGCGGTGGAATCGGCATTCCGCCTCGTGGTGCGACGGTCGATCACGTCATCAGCCAGAAGTTACCGGAAACCATTCTTCCGCATCTCTGTATCGGAATGGATTCGATCGAGAACATGCGCTCACGCCCCACCTTGGCCACGCTTTCGGCGACGGGACCGGGACAGCCGATTTTCATGCATTCGAATCCGGTCGATCTCTATCAAATCCTCTTTGGTGGGATTTCAGCGGGTGATGTGAAGAAGCGTTACAAAGCCCGGTCGAAGGTTTTTGATGCGGTCGAGAATATCGCCCGGATTGGAGGCGAGTCATTACCTGCAGGTGAGGCGGAGCGTTATGAAACGTTCGTTAACGGCTTCCGCGACATGAACGGACTGCGCGAGCGGCTCAATGGCGTTTCTGATCATCTGAAGAAGTTTGCTCCCGAGTTCAATGACAAGTTTACCAGACCTGAGTTTGAAACGGACTGGCACGATTCACTCCTCGATATCGGCATCGCAGCCTTGAAATCCGGGATTACGAATACGCTCACCATTGGCTCCGGTCGCGGTGAGATTTTTGGGGCTTGGAAAGGACTCGGTATCGAAAAGCAGGGCCACAACCTTGGTCACATGAAGCAGCCGGGCGACGATATCTGGATCAAGATTCGCCAATACAACAGTCGTATGTTGGTGAGGCTGGTGGAGCAGCTTGAATCGATGCCGGAAGACGGTGGGACCATGATGGACAACACGATCATCGTTTACACGTCCAACAACGCTGACAGGCAGCATTCGTCCGGCGGGAATTGGCCGTTCATGGTCATCGGAGGGGAGAACGGACCAATGAAAACCGGCCAGTTCACCCAGCTCGACGGGACCCGACCGCTCAATGCGATCTGGGCCACCCTGCTTCACGCGATTGGCGAGCCCTGCGATCGTTTCAATATGGATTCGAATACGGCGCAGAAGTTCGACTCCGGAGTTGGTCCGATTGAACAACTCCTGGCTTAGGTATCATGAAAACCCTTTTCGCGTTGTTCGTCAGTCTGCTGGCCGTGGCAGGATCCTCGGCGCAGACGTTTGATTCCCTGGTGGAGCCGTTTCTGTCCAACTACTGCCTTGATTGTCATGATTCCGATGTGCAGAAAGGTGGGATCTCATTGCATGACCTGACCGAAGTGTCGGCCGATAATGCGGTTCTGTGGAAAAGCGTTTGGGAGCAGATCGCGCTCAAGGAGATGCCGCCACGCAATAAGAAGAATCAACCGGAAGTGATGGAGCGGCTGCATCTCTCCCAGTGGATCACAGGTGAGTTGGAAACCAGGATGAAGGATGTGGGCGGGTTTACCCAGCATCATCACCCGAAAAAGGCGAATCACCTGCCGCATGAGCTGCTCTTTGGTGACATTCCGGCTGAACTCGGGCCGACGTCATCCCCTGCGCGGATTTGGCGGATTCACCCGAACGAGCATCTCGTGCGGCTCAACGCGCTCATCAACAAGGAGCCGGAATTCAATTCCAAACAGCCGGGTGCCCGGGCCGCGGGGGACCATATCCCCTGGAACAACCAAGGCGAAACCAAGGTCTACTACGGACTGGATCGCATCCGAGGTTGGGTCGGTGGAAGCGCCGCGATCGCCGCCGCAAAAACGGGTTTTCCGGCTGCTTTGAGCGAGGCAAGCGACCATGGGTTGCGGAGCTATCCGATTTTGTATTCGGTGAATGGATCGGAAGCTACCCAGATCGCGAGCAATGCGGAAA
>JBCDHN010000884.1:0-1773 GCA_038749915.1 Verrucomicrobiota bacterium
TTCAGAGACGGACGCCAGAGGTGAACGATTCAAGGATGCGCCCAAAGATCTGCTCAATAACGGAGATATTCTGAGCGTGACCCAGCCGGAAACGATCGGCGACATTCACAAACGTTTTTACGAGGCGGGTTCTGACATTGTCGAAACCAACACGTTTTCCGGCACTACCATCGCCCAGAGCGAGTTTTTCATTCAGGATCCTCGCGAAATTGGAGGAAGAAAAGATCCTGAGTTCTATCAAGAGGTCATCGAGGACCCGTTTCTCAACGATCTGGCTTGGGAAATCAATGTTGAATCCGTCAAGCTCGCCCGGAAATGGGCTGATCAGATCGGTTCCGACACCGGTCGCAAACGCTATGTTGCCGGAGCCATCGGCCCCATGACCGTGTCGTTATCGGTTTCTCCGGACGCGGAAGATGCCGGGTTCCGGACTGTGACCTTCGATCAGGTTTACCAAAGCTACGTCCATCAGATCCGGGCTTTGATCGAGGGAGGTGCCGACATCTTGATGGTTGAAACGATTTTTGACGCCCTCAACTCCAAATCCGCGCTCGTCGCCATCCGGGATATTTTTGATGAGGACGGCATTGAACTGCCGGTGATCGTTTCGGCAGCCGTCGGGATGGGCGGAGAAACCATGATTTCGGCGCAGCGGGTCGAAGCCTTGTGGAACTCGGTCGCCCACGTCAATCCATTGGCCGTCGGATTGAACTGCTCGCTCGGCCCCGATAAGATGCGCCCCTTCCTTGAAGAACTTGGAGCACGCTGCGAAACCTACGTCTCCGCCTATCCCAATGCCGGGATGCCAAATCCGCTTGCCCCCACCGGCTTCGACCTTCTCCCGGAGGATATGGGCGAATGCATGACTGACTTTGCCGACGCCGGCTTCCTCAACTTTGCCGGTGGCTGCTGCGGCAACACTCCGGAACACGTTGCCGCCATTGCTCAAGCGCTCGAAAACAAACCGCCGAGACAACTGCCGAAGACCGAGCCGATCATGCGCCTCGCCGGATCTGACGTCTACAATCACACGGAGGATAAAAACTTCCTCATGATTGGGGAGCGCACCAATGTGGCTGGCTCTCCCAGATTTCGAAAACTCATTAAGGAGGGGAAACTGGAAGATGCCGTCAGCGTTGCCCGTCAACAGGTCGAGAACGGTGCTCCGGTGATTGACGTCTGCATGGACGAAGGCTTGATAGATGGTGCCGGAATGATGACGGATTTCCTGAAACTGCTTCAGGGCGAACCCGATGTCGCGGCCGTTCCCATCATGGTGGACTCGTCAAAATGGGAAGTGATCGAAGCCGGATTGAAGTGCCTGCAGGGCAAAGGAATCGTCAACTCGATCTCGCTGAAAGAAGGCGAAGAGAAGTTCAAGGAATCGGCCCGCAAGGTCATGAAGTATGGAGCGGCAGTCGTCGTCATGGCGTTCGATGAAAAAGGCCAGGCCGCGACCTATGATGAAAAGATCCGGATCTGCGAACGCGCCTACCGGATCCTCGTCGATGAGGTGGGGTTCAATCCGGAAGACATTATTTTTGACCCCAACATCCTCACCGTGGCTACGGGAATGGAGGAACACAACAACTACGCGGTCGACTTCATCAACGCGACGCAGTGGATCAAAGACAACCTGCCGGGAGCGAAAGTGAGCGGAGGAGTCAGCAACATCTCCTTCAGTTTCCGTGGCAACAACGTCGTCCGCGAAGCAATGCACTCGGCCTTTCTCTTCCACGCCACCAAAGCCGGTATGGACATGGGCATCGTCAA
>JBCDHN010000885.1:0-1766 GCA_038749915.1 Verrucomicrobiota bacterium
CATGGCAATCTCGACGCTTGGAACGGTCGATCCGGAGTTTCAGGTGGTGATCGGATTGGTAGCGGGGGGAGCAACCATGGTGAGCCACGGATTCAAAGCCGGCACCCGGTTGGTGGTCAACAATTCACCAGAGCCGGTCTCCAATTTCGCGGTCAGCGCGATTGAAGATACCGCAGTGATCGGAGGTCTGGCGCTCATGTCCGTTTCACCGAAAGTCATGGCGGTGGTCTGTGTCATTTTTCTAGCGTTTGCGATCTTCATTTTCCCAAAAATGTTCCGCCGCATCCGCGGGTTTTACTGGCTCCTCTTTCAGAACCTCTTTGGCACGGAACGAAAGGAACTCTCCCATTCGCTCTCCCCGGACGAAGACCTGGCGCTTACCAATGTGGCTCAGAATTCCGAGATCCTCTGGACCGCTCAAGTTCTCACCGGAAAGTCCAAAGGATTGCAAGGGGTGAAGCCCTGGCTCTTCGGACGCCTTGTCGCAGTGAAGGGCGATCAAACCAAGCTCTACTTTGTGGGTCGCCGCTGGCGTCAGCATTTCTGCCTCGAGCTCGGAGCTGATGATCTTCAGCTTGCTTACGAGCCCGGAATGTTGAGCGAACGAATCTCGATTTACGATCGCAATGGCAGCTTTCAGATCGCCTTTCGCATGCCTCGCAATCAGGCAGAGCTGGCGAAACGCGTGGTGATTGCACTGCGCGAGATCCTCTCCAGCCTCAAGACGCCGGCCCTCGGCCCGGTGCCTTCCCAGGCATCGAGTTAGCGGAGGAAGATGAAGTCCTTGGTGTTGAACAGGGCGTGGGCAAGGTCGCCCCACGCCTTCGCTGCATTGCCTTGATGTTCCTGAATCTGGTTATCAAGAAAGGCCCGAAACAATTGCTTGGTGGACGACGTTGGCGGAGTACCTAACGCCTGTTCATACATCATCTCGATCTTTCCGTCGATGTCCTGAGTAGAGCTGGCCAGGACTGCCTCGGCCCATTTCTGGGATTGCTGAACCACAAAAGGATCGTTCATCATGGCAAGCGCCTGGGCCGGGACATTCGAGTTGCTTCTGCGCCCTTTGGGTCCGAACGGCCCCGGCATATCAAAGGTGAGCATGAGCGGGTTGAGGAAGTTGCGGTAAACCGCCTGATAAACACTACGACGTCCCTCGCCATCCAACGGTCCGCTGCCACGCGCCCCGCGACCGGTCATGAACGCTGTTCGGTGGGTCGGAATGCTGGGACCAAACGACTTGGTGTTCAATCCGCCTGAGACAGCCAACACCGCGTCTCGAATGGCCTCCGCTTGTAGCCTTCGGATCGGCATCCGGTGAAGCAAAACATTTTCCGGATCTACAACCGCGATTTTCTCCGCATCGGCACTCGGATGCGGGACGGAAGCCTGGGCATACGTTTGCGTGAGAACGATTTGGCGGATGGCTTTCTTCAGCGACCAACCGTTTTCGACAAAGTCGATGGCCAACCAATCAAGCAGCTCTGCGTGACTCGCCAGCTGGCCCTGTGGACCAAAGTCGTCAACCGTCGGCACGATTCCCCGGCCGAAGAGATGATGCCAAAGCCGATTCACCACTACCCGTGAAGTCAGTGGATTCTCGATGCTGGCAATTTCATCCGCCAAATCGAGGCGATCACCCGACTGGCCGCCAAGGACCTCCAAAAAACGATTGGGCACCTCTTCACCCAGACTCTTGTGGCTGCCCCGAATGTAGACGCGAGAGTTCTCCGGCGTGCCCTGGGCCATGGTCACGGCAAAACGCG
>JBCDHN010000886.1:0-1760 GCA_038749915.1 Verrucomicrobiota bacterium
GGGTCCATCCGATCGATCCAGCAGTGATCACAGTGGGATCGATTCACGGCGGCTCAAAGCACAACATCATTCCGGACGAAGTGAAGCTGCAGCTTACGGTGAGGAGCTATACCGATGAGGTGCGGAAGACGTTGCTGGACGGGATTCGCCAGATTACGACGGATACTTGCAAAACAATGGGCTGCCCGAAGCCGCCGTTGGTCGAGATTGACGAGGAGGAATACACGCCGGCGGGTTACAATGATCCGGGTCTGGCGAATGCTGCGGCGAAGTTGTTTGGCGAACTTTGGGGCGCGGAGAACGTGATTGCTTTGCCACCAACGATGGGCGGGGAAGACTTTGCTCGTTATGCAAAGGCATTGGGCGTCCCCGGATTGCAGTATCGGGTGGGGACGATTCCGGTGGCGAAGTGGGAAGCAGCGCAAAAGCCTGGCGCGGCTCCTCTCCCCTCACTCCATTCGGCGCTCTACTATCCCGAACCAGAGCCGACGATGCAGCTGGCGGTGGAGTCGATGGCGAATCTGGCGCTGGGGCTTTTGGCTCCGTGAGGGTGACGGGTTGCACTCACCATTGGAACGCAACTTTCCGGTTAGGTCGACTCCGAAAAATCCGCCCCTTCATAGATTTCGGCCAGTGGCAGTTCCGTTTCGAGATCGGGCAGCGGAACGATTGCATCCAATCCCTTGTAAACCGTGCGCTCAAAACCGTTTGGCGTTCGAGCCATGGCTACGGCGAGAGGGCGCTCCTGCTCGACCATCAGATAAACACCCAGGCTGGAGATGGTAAGATACGCGTCCTTCTTTTCGCCTTCGTCGATGCGGCGGGTCGACTCAGAGAGAACCTCGGCGATAAGAACCGGTTCATCCTGAAAGGTGTCCTCTTTAGGATTCGAGCGGCAAACGACCATGGTGTCGGGATAATAAAAGCGCGTTCCAGTGGCGAGCCGGATGCGGACTTTGGTATTGGAGTTCTGGGGTTTGCAGGGACCGCCACGGAGGCGGGAGAAGAGACTTCCAAAAACATTTCCCGCGATGTCGTTGTGTTGAATCCTCCCCCCGGCCATCACGTAGACAACGCCACCCACGTACTCGTGCTTTTGTTCAGCCAACAGTTCTCCTCTGAGATAGTCTTCCTCGGATACAAAGTCCCAATGTTCGGCAGCGGTCATCTCGTGTTATTCTCACTCCGAATCGTTCGTTTTCAACTTCTCTCAGAAGAGCGAGATCGAAGTGCTCCCGACAACTTTTTGAAAAAAATACTGAAAGGATTGATTAAACTTTGGCGGGGCGCGTTCTAACAGGATGTCCGGTTTGCATCGCTCATAGCAAGACGGACAACCAGCAACAACCTCCTCCTGGCAAGGAAGGGCATCCCGAGGACGCAGTCGGGGTGCCCTTCCACTTTTTCAGAGATCAAACGGGCAAGGCGCTGAGGGCTCAAAATAGTGAGCCGGCACCGTCCGAATTCCCCAACAATCAACGCTCGACATCGCCGCAAGGATCGTTGTTAGATGTGGCCGTCATGGCAGATCCATCCTCTTATCAACCCACCCCAATTGACACGTCGAGCGTCAAGCTTCCCCACGGTTTGGAAGAACTCACCGAGAAGATCGCGGAAAACGCGCACGACGTTTGGGCCCGTGGGCGCATGGCTGAGGGCTGGACGTATGGGGAAAAGCGGGATGATGACGCGAAGAAGCACCCAGACTTGCTGGCCTATGATCAATTGCCGGACTCTGAAAAACAGTATGATCGGGATAC
>JBCDHN010000887.1:0-1755 GCA_038749915.1 Verrucomicrobiota bacterium
AAAAGCGGTGCGAGCGGGAAATTCTTCCTCGTTAAAGGGAACGAACATCGCTTCCTTCGTGATGAAGCAATTCACACCCACGCCTGGATCGACGTCGCCTCAGAGCTTCCGGAAACGGCGACGTCAGAAGCTCCGCGTCTCGCTCCGATTCCGGTTCGCGCCCAGGCGATGCGCATTTTTGTCAGCGATCTCCTCTTTCACAGCGAGGTCGAACCAGTTTTGCAGGCCTTGGTAAGCCGCAAAGGCTTTGGCACCGTGTTCGCCCCTTTTTGCGGAAGCGAAGCGCGTCCGGACTGGAGCGGGAACTACGAATTTGTTGACTCCGAAGACGGCTCCAAGCATGCCCATCGCGTTCAGTTCAGCCTGCTCGAGCGCTATCGCAAGGCCTACGACCGGCACTTTGCCCACTGGAAGCATTTGGGTCGCAAATACGATGTTGGGATCGTTCGCCTCCCCTCTGAATCTGACTTTTCCGAAGCAATGCGCTGGGAGGGACTCGCCGCTGGGGCGATTGAGCTGTGGACCTAGAACGTCCCTCCGGCTTCCGCGAAAAATCAGACTTATCGCTTGATCTGTGCTGAGCACTGCTGGTCTGGTGAGGCGTGAAACAAAGCCCCAAACTTTTCCTGAGCGCGATTTTCGCCTCCCTGATTGTCTCGATTCATGTTGCCGCAGCTGCAAAGCCGAATTTCGTCATCATCTTTGCTGATGATCAAGGTTATGGCGATCTGAGTTGTTTCGGCTCGGAAACCATCAAAACGCCGAACATTGATCGCCTCAGCACGGAGGGGCGCAAGTTTACCAGTTTCATGGTCGCCTCCCCTGTCTGCACCCCATCGCGGGCCGCGCTTCTGACAGCCTGTTATCCAAAGCGCATCGGCATGCACCAGCACGTTTTGTTTCCAGCATCCACAAAAGGGCTCAATCCCGAGGAATACACGATAGCCGATCACCTGAAATCGCAGGGCTACGCCACGGCCTGCTTTGGCAAGTGGCATCTCGGACATCACCCGGAAGTTCTACCAACTTCCAACGGGTTCGACACCTACTACGGCATTCCGTATTCCAACGACATGAATCACCCGGACAACAAAGGCAAGCCCAAGGGGGGGGCGGATGGCATGGATATCCTTTGGAACGATCCAGAGTCGACCCTGACCAAGTGGAATACCCCGCTGTTTGAGGACGAGGAGATCGTCGAGCTACCGGTGGATCAACGAACCATCACACGACGCTGCACGCAGAAAGCGATCGATTTTGTGAAAGCCAACCAGGACAAACCCTTCTTCGTTTACCTGCCTCACTCCATGCCGCACATCCCGCTCTATGTCCCCGATGACGTGCGGGATCCTGATCCAAAGAATGCCTACATCAATACGATCGAGCATATCGATACCGAAGTGGGCCGCTTCCTGGATGTCCTGGACGAATTGGAGTTGGCCGACAATACCTATGTCATTTATACGACGGACAATGGGCCATGGCTGAGCTTTAAACACCACGGCGGATCCGCCGGTCCGTTGCGCGAAGGAAAAGGAACCACGTTTGAAGGAGGCCAACGGGTTCCCTGTCTCATGCGCGGACCAGGCATTCCGGCTGGTAGTGTCTGCGATGAACTGACGGGGACGATTGATGTGTTGCCTACGATTGCGGCAATCACGGGCGAGCCTTTGCCAACTGGAAAGAAGATCGATGGAATGGACGTCTCCGGATTGTGGATGGGGACGGCCGAAGAATCACCCCGACAGGAATTCG
>JBCDHN010000888.1:0-1738 GCA_038749915.1 Verrucomicrobiota bacterium
ACCTGCTCAATCTTGCCCGCTTGTTCCAACGCTTCGAGAATCAGGGGCGGATTGTAGGCAAAAAGGCCTACCATTGCTGAAATGTCCGGATTTCGCGCCAAGGTATCCTCGGCATTGGCTTTGGCTTTCGCCCGGTCAAACTGGTCGGTAAGGGTTCCCAGGATCGTGTATTTCTCTCCTTTGATTTCGGCACCGGGAGGATCGAAGCGGGTATTGTCGTGAGAACGATCCAGGAGTTCATCAATCACGCCCTGTCGCCGCCTCCTTGAGTTGTCCTGCTCCATGCGACCAATGAGGATCATGAGTGAACCGCCGTCCGGCAAAGCCTCCTTGACCAACTTTCCGCAAGCACGCCCTGCGTCGTAGTTGTCCATTCCAATGTAGGCAAGCCGTTTTGAATCCGGAGCATCGGAATCGTGAGTAATCAGGATCGTATTTTCGGCAATCTGGTTCAAAAAATCGGTCTGATTCGCCGCATCAATCGGGCTGACCGCAATCCCTTTGATCCCCCGCGTAATCAAATCCTCGAGCATGTTCTTCTGCTCAACTGCCCCACCCGCCGGCATCAGAACGCTGACCCGAAGTTCCATCTCTTCGGCGGCAGTCTTCGCACCTGCCTCTGCGATCGTCCAAAACGGGTCCACTCCGTTGGTAACGTAGGCATAGTCATCGCTCTCGCCACAACTCGACAAACCGACCACGGCACCAATCAGTGCCAACAGGGAAAACAGGGATTTCATGGCTGAGTATGCTAGGTGGATCAGTGAGGAAGGAAAGAGAGAAATATGGTTGTTTTCACTCCACGCTCTCGCAGTTTACCCCATGTCTACCACACCGGTCGCCGTTGTTGGCGCAAGCGGATACTCGGGAGAGCAACTGTTGCGCCTGCTGATCATGCATCCCCATGCAGATTTGGTTTGCGTGACCTCGCGCCAAGAGGCCGGCCGTTCTTTGTGCGAGGTGTTCCCCCGGTTCCGCGCTTCGCGATTCGAGAATTTGAATTTCGTGGCTCCAGAGATCGATGACATCGTCGATTCCGGAGCAGACGTCGTCTTTCTGGCTCTGCCCCATGGAGTTGCGTCGGAATTTGCCGTTCCTCTTCTCGACCGTGGGTTGCGAGTGATTGATCTCAGTGCTGATTTTCGGCTCAACAACGCCGACGTTTATCAGGAATTCTATGATCACCCTCATCCCGCGCCTGAACTCCTGGCAAAATCTGTCTACGGGCTTCCTGAATTCTATGCGGAAGAGATCAAATCAGCGGATCTGGTCGCGTCTCCGGGATGCTACCCGACCAGTATCCTCGTTCCGCTCTTGCCTTTGATCGGCGCGGGACTGCTCGACCGAAACGGAATCGTCGTTTCGAGCATGAGTGGAGTCAGCGGAGCTGGGAAAACCCTGAAGCAGCCGTTTCTCTTCAGCGAATGCAACGAGAGCCTCCGCGCCTATGGAGCGCCGAAACATCGGCACCTGAGCGAGATCGAGCAGGAATTGAGTCTGGCGGCAAAATCAACGGTCACGATCACCTTCATTCCCCACTTGGTCCCAGTAACGGCAGGCATCTGTACTAGTATCTCAGTTGGGACTTCCGCCAACCTGGATGACATCAGCGCGACCTACTCCGATGCCTATGGGGATGCGCCCTTTGTTCGATTGCTGGGCGCAGGCCAATTTGCGGATACCAAGAACGTCGTTGGAACCAATTTTGTCGATCTTGGGTGGCATTTCGACGAACGGA
>JBCDHN010000889.1:0-1727 GCA_038749915.1 Verrucomicrobiota bacterium
AAATCGTCATCGGTTGATCCTTCCCCAGGTTGACCGAAAATCCCTCGACCTCGCGATCCTGATACCCCCGATATTGGCCCGGAGCTGCTCCTTCCTCTTCGAGCCATGCGGCAAACGCTTCCTTGGCTGCCTTGTTCTCCGACTTCAACTGAGCGGTCACCTGATTCAGTTTCGACTTGGTGGTCGACTCCAGGGCGCGGGTTTCGGCATCAGGATAAACGCGTATGACAGGAGGCGTGTCCGGCTTGTTTCCGTCCATCCCTGGCTGCGTCGTGTTGTTGAAGTAGGCGAAGAGCTGGAAGTATTCCTTCTGGCTGATGGGATCGAACTTGTGATCGTGACACTGAGCGCAGCCGGTTGTCAGCCCCAACCAGACTGTGGAAGTGGTATTGACGCGATCGACCGCGTAGCGAACCAGAAACTCTTCGGCAATGGCTCCTCCTTCCGACGTTGTCACATTGCAGCGATTGAACCCAGTCGCGACGAGTTGCGCCTGGGTAGGTTCGGGAAGGAGATCACCGGCAAGTTGCTCGATCGTGAACTGATCAAAAGGTTGATTGGAATTGTAGGACTGAATCACCCAATCGCGGTAGGGCCACATTTCGCGATAGTTGTCGAGATGAAGCCCGTGAGTATCGGCATAACGTGCAGCATCGAGCCAGTAGCGGGCGCGATGTTCACCATAACGCGGGGAGCTCAGCAAACGGTCCACCAGTTTTTCGTAGGCATCCGGGGACGAGTCGGCCACAAACGTGGCAATTTCGGTGGGCGTTGGTGGCAGGCCGGTCAGGTCAAGAGTGACTCGCCGAATCAAGGTCTTCCGATCGGCTTCTGGCTCAGGGACGAGCTTGTTTCGTTTAATCTGTGCCTCAATGATGGGATCAATTCCGTTTTCATCGGCTTTTTCCGGGGCAATGAATGCCCAGTGATCCTGCCAGGGTGCGCCTTCGGCGATCCAGCGTTTGAGCAGAACGATTTCTTGAGAGTTGACCGTCTTGTGAGATTTGGGTGGTGGCATCAACTCCGACTTGTCGTCTGTCTCGAGCCGATAAATCAATTCGCTCTGGTCCGGCTTTCCGGGGACGATCGAGAACTCCTTGGCATCTGCCTCCCGGTCGAGGCGCAACCCACCTTTCCGACCGGCCGAATCCGGCCCATGACAACTGAAGCAGTTGTCGCTCAAAATCGGACGAATGTGTTTGTTGAACTGAATCTCCTCTACGTAGACCGGGGTGTCGTAAGGCGGAACCGGGTGGGAAATGAGTGACGCCATTTCCGTGTTGTAGGTCGTCAGTTTCGGATCGGAAGGGTCGTGAGCAGAAGAAGCGACTTCGGCCACGAGCGGATTGCCGTTCTCCTTCGGCGGTTCATTGAAGGCAAACATGGCGAAGGCGAGAGTGGCCACGGCCGCTGCACTGCCCCTGACGTAGTATGAATGATACCAACGGGTCTTCACCGGTGGAACCTCTTTCGGGAAATCCGCCGCCATCTCCTTCAGCGATTCTTGCTCGAATTCCAACATGGCGTGAAGCTGGCAATACTCCGCATATTGGTTTCGCAAATCCGCATCGCGTTCCAATCGAAGGAAGAGCTCGTCTTGTTCCTCAAGAGAGAGCAGGCCGTCCAACAACTTCGAGAATTTCAGTTCCTGATTCATTCGGGTGAAAGTGCGATTTTCTTGCGGATACAAAGACTGAGAGCTTGGCGAGAGCGATGCAGCAGTTGCG
>JBCDHN010000890.1:0-1717 GCA_038749915.1 Verrucomicrobiota bacterium
CCTGATGAACCTGCATCATCAGAACTTCTGCTTTTTCATCGGGATAGCCGAAAACGCGACGGAAAACGAGCGCAACAAAGCCCATATAATTTACGGGATCATCGTAAACGATGACATTCCACGGCTGATCGAGGCTTGGTGAAGTCTCTGTTTCCGTAATCGTCTCAGTCCCGGGATCTTCGGTGATCGTCGGCATAATTTCAGAACCGTATAGTTACTCCACTGCTCGTGGTTGAAAAGTGGAATCGCCCCCGGATTTCAGCCAAACGGGGAGGCGTTCCGACAAATCCGGGGTCATCTGCTCAAAAGCTTCCTCGGCGCCGGATTCAATTCCAGGCCACCCGGTCAAGACCTGCGCTGTTTTCCATTCAAGATAAAGGTAGGCGATCAACGCGGCAGCGGCGGGGACGTTGAAGATCGCGCATTGCAACGCAAAAACGGAGGGGACATGACCGGGACAAACCCCATTCTCTATCTTCTCCCCGAACCTGGCAACCTCGCTCAGATGTTTCGCACCCTCGTTCCGGGTCAACAGAGCAAGTCCGGCGGCCAGGCTGCGCTCGCTACACTCACGATCCAACTCCTCAGCGAAAGTCTGATCCTCTGCCGCCAGTTCTCGCACGCCATTGGAGGCAACCTGACGAGATCGAACCAGATGGGGTGCAATGGTGGAGCTGAACTCACCATCCAACCATTTCACCCATTGGCCACCCCAGTTTTTTAACCCAACCGGCTGAAAGAGAATAGCTTGCGATGGTTCCGTCGCCATCAGGGCAATTTCAACCGAACGCCACAATTCCTCCGGCAATGCTGAGTTCAGCAGATAAATCCCGGAAGATTCCACCGAATCCGGTATTGAATCAGGAACAGGAAACTGGAGTATTTTTGCCATGTGGCCGTGTTAGACGTTTCCATCGTGAATGTCATCGCAAATTCTAACGAGTCACCACGAATCAAGGGAATATACTCGCCGGAAAACGGCATCCGTCCATCAACTTCCCACGGTCATAACTGCAAACCTAGGAGTCTCTCGGACTTGGAGTGTTTGAGCGAGGAATTCGAGGTTCAAGGCAAAATTTTCATGTTTGAGAAGTTTGTGGCAGCACAAATGCCGAAAACGAAGGGCAATTTGGGCCGATCCTCGATTTTCGCAGCCGCGCTGGACAAGTACGACAGCCCCCTAGTCGGCAACAGCAGTCACACTCGCAGGGCCTGAATCGGGCAGGTTCAGCAAGGGCCGAGGATTAAAGCCAAAAATCAAAATGCCAACAATCAAAACCAGCATCACCACTCTTTGAAGCGCGCCGACCTTGAGTTTTGGTGTGTCATCAGGCAAATCCGCCCCTCCAAAATACATCGCTTTGACCACTTTGAAGTAATAGTAAAATCCCGCACCAGCCGCAAGAATCGCAATTCCCAGCAACAACCATTGCTCTGCCTGAACCGCGATGCGGAAGACGAAAAACTTCCCGAAAAACCCTGAAGTCAGCGGAATTCCCGCCAACGCCGCCACTGCGATCATCAGGGCAAAGGCAAGAAAGGGAGAACGCTTGCCCAACCCCTTGAAAGTCGAAAGATCTTCGCCGCCGAGCTGGGCCCGAACCACGGTCAGGACAAAAAAGGCAAGGAGGGTCATCATGGTATAGCTTCCCAAATTCATCGAGATTGCGTTGATCGGATGAATGGTCATCACATCGGATCTCTGAGGAGCACATGC
>JBCDHN010000891.1:0-1715 GCA_038749915.1 Verrucomicrobiota bacterium
AATCGCGGAAATTCCGTTTCGATTGCGGCTGCAATCTCGAACGCATCTTTCCCGCCATCGCTCCGCTCGCCAGCCAAGGGCTCGACGAGCTGTTCCAAGGCGACGAAGCCATCACCGTCACCTGTCCCCGTTGCAACGCCAAGTGGCGGCTGACACGTGAGCAGATTGAGGCGGTGATGAAGTGAAAAAGACCTGCAACGGACGATCATGGCTGAGGATGTGAAGACCGTTTCATCTGCTGAGGAAGCCGAGGTCGAGCTCAATCCCGTGATTGAGGCAATTCGAACCGCGTTTGAAACGAAGAAGTTCAGCCCGGTCACGGAATGGGCCGAGCAGCACGTGCATTCGTCGAATTTCTGGATCGACTTGGGGCTGGTTGTCGCTTGTGGAATTCTAGCCTGGATCCTCAGCCTGGCTTTGAAGCGTGCCGACAGTGCGGGGAGGCTTCGTTGGCTGCATCAGCTTGAGGACAAAATCACGCCGGATCGTGAGTTCAAGCCGTTTGCGTTGGTCTTCATCCCGATACTCTGGACCGCGCTTCTGATCGCAAACGGGCTGGGTTTTATCGTGCCGGTGCTTCGCCTTGTTGCCTTGATCTTTACCTTGTTTTTCTGCATTGGGCTTCCTTCCAAGTTGGTTACGCGGGGGCGATTCTGGGTTCGCACGATCAGCACACTGACGTTCGTGATCGCGGCGCTCCACATCATGGGTTTGCTCGATGAAACGACGGCCTTTCTGGATGCGCAGGCTCTAACCCTGGGTGAAGTGCGCCTCTCCGCATTTTCGTTGCTCAAAGGGCTTTTCACCCTTGTGATTCTGCTTTGGCTGGCGGGGCTCTTCTCCAAACTTGCCAAACAGAGATACCGATCTACCCAGGATCTTCCACCTCGTGTCCAGGTATTGCTTAGCAAATCGACCCAGGTTGGTCTCTACACCGCTGCATTTTTGCTGACCATCGGAGTTATGGGAATCCCCATTGCCGCGCTCGCAATTTTTGGAGGGGCGCTTGGGCTCGGTCTTGGCTTCGGTTTACAGAAAGTCGTCTCCAACCTGGTCAGCGGGATTATTTTGTTGCTCGACCGCTCGGTGAAACCGGGTGACGTGATCGAGATTGAGGAAACCTACGGTTGGATCAACAGCCTGAACATGCGGCATGTTTCGGTGATTACACGGGACAACAAGGAGCACCTCATTCCCAACGAGGACTTGATTACCAATCGGGTGGTCAATTGGTCTTACAGCTCGGAATTGGTTCGGATTCGAGCACCGATCGGGATTTCCTACAGCTCGGATGTTCGCAAGGCGATCGAACTTGCGATTACGGCCGCGAATCGGATCGAACGGGTGCAGGACGAGCCTCCGCCGAAGTGTCTCTTGCGTGGCTTCGGCGACAACTCGGTCGATCTGGAACTGCGCTTTTGGATCACGGATCCATCAAACGGGGTCGGTGCGGTGACGAGTCAGGTCCTGCTTGAGATCTGGGATCTTTTCCGGGAAAACGGGATTGAGTTCCCCTTTCCGCAACGGGACATCCACATCAAGACCGGCGGAGAAACGCTACAGGCATCACCTGCAAAGAAGAAGTCCATATCGAAAAAGCGAACGTCCTCGAATAGCTAGATAGTAGGGCTTCATCAAGCTCGCCGCGAGGATCGTTGTCCATCCACAAGGCGCGATTTAGCGGATGAACTTGCTCAGGGAACCCAGCCCGAAGC
>JBCDHN010000892.1:0-1713 GCA_038749915.1 Verrucomicrobiota bacterium
GTCAGGACTTCATCCTTTCGCCTTCATCCTCATCCTTTCCGGGATCTTCTGCTGATTTGGGGTTGTCTTCTGACGCTTTTCCGCAATCTTTTGCGGCTCGAACCGTCCAACCCCACCACGTTCATGATCTCCAGTCGCGAATTCAGAGCAGTTCTTGCCATTTTTACGGCTTCTGCAGCAGCACTTCTGCTTTCAGGTTGTGGTGGAGTGATGTCTTCTTCAGGAGGCGATCGGTATTTGCCCTATGAGATTGCGTCTCCTTCCTCACTTGGTAGCAAAAAAACGGACGATAGCCCGATCGCGGATCAGGTTTCCCACTGGGAAGGCAATGGCGTGCGTGGGCAGCCGAAAATCGTGATCGATGTTTCCGACCAGCGAGCTTACTTTTACAAAGGGAACCATCTGGTAGGTGTCTCCAAGGTTTCCAGTGGCAAGGACGGGCATATGACCCCGACGGGAACTTTCAAGATCACCCAGAAGAGCAGGGATCATCGCTCCAACCTTTACGGCAACTATGTGTATCCTGACGGAACGGTCGCGAAGGAAGACGTGGACGTGACCAAGGATCCCAAGCCGTCCGGTTCCGAATTTGAAGGCGCACCGATGCCCTATTTCATGCGCTTTCACGGAGGGGTGGGGATGCACGCCGGTTATCTGCCGGGATACGCTGCCAGCCATGGTTGTGTCAGGATGCCTGAACGGATGGCGGAGATTTATTTTGAGAACGTAAGCCTGAAAACGCCGGTGGTGGTGCAGCAGTGAGCGAGGTTGGCTTCCCAGATCCGTCGACTTCTCTGGAAATTGATCCTGAGAGCGTGGCCCAACTCCAACAAGCTTCGGAGAAGTTTGTTCTGGTCGATTGCCGGGAACAGGATGAATACGATTTCTGCCGAATAGAAGGAGGGAGACTGATTCCCTTGAGCCAGTTCGCTGAATTGGCGACCGTCAGCTTGACTGAGCTCAATGAGCCGATTGTCGTTTACTGCCATCATGGGATGCGTTCCCTTCAGGCGACCCAATTTCTTCGCGCCAAAGGATTCAAAACCGTTTTCAGCATGCGAGGAGGGATTGAGGCCTGGTCGGAGGAAGTGGATCCCAACGTCCCGCGCTACTGATGGAAACGGTTGAACCACCGGTCGCACTGACGATCGCTGGCTCGGATTGCTCGGCGGGCGCGGGACTTCAGGCAGACCTGAAAGCGTTTTCCGCCTGCGGAGTTTATGGTGTTACTGCTGTTTCCGCCCTGGTGGTCGAAGCGCCGGGGACTGTCCAACGAGTTGAACCACAAATGCCCGGAGTCGTAGCGGAACAGGTTAGACTTCTCAGTGAAACCTTTCCGATTGCCGCGGCGAAAACAGGATTGCTGGCCTCGGCCAAGGTCGTCAAAGCAGTTCAACGAGCCCTGACAACCACTGCGTTTCCAGTGGTTGTGGATCCGGTTGCAGTTGCTTCCACCGGAGATTCAATGGTGGGACCGGGATTTGCGGAAGCGCTTCGCGAGTTCATCACCGCGCGAGCAAATTTGGTTACGCCGAACCGAGCGGAAGCCGAGCAGTTTCTTGATCGATCGATTTCCTCTTCCAAAGAGGCAACGTCGGCTGCCGACGAGTTGGCTCAGATTCTGGGATGTCCCGTTCTCCTTAAAGGTGGACACTTTGAAGGGGAAGAATGCGTCGACTTTCTGGCTGAAGGGAATCGGGTTGAAGCGATCAC
>JBCDHN010000893.1:0-1713 GCA_038749915.1 Verrucomicrobiota bacterium
CCAGTTTTCACCGTTTTCATGGCGAAGAGCAATCGACGAATCCACGCATTCGTCAAATGTCATCTGCTTAGGTTTTCGTCGCGGAACCGTCAAACACGCGTTGCATTCTTGAAGCTTTCGTATCCACCTTCTAGTCTCCCCTTGAATGAACGCAGTTCCGCATTCGGCGCCTGAGAAGCGTCGCCAAGGATCGGTCACCTTTCGCACCAGTTTACTGCGGAATTTGATCGTGCTGATCTTGGCGTTGGCATTGGCGATCATGACGGTTTCGTTTTCTGCCGCACGCAAAGCGGTTCAGACCTTGTGCCAGGACTTGGTCAACAGTGGAACAGACCGTGTCGAGACGGACTTGCGCCGTTTTTTTGCCCCGGTTCCACCGGTCCTCCATATTTTTCGCGATTGGTCGGAAACCGGCATTCTCGACGATGTGGACGCGGATCGAATGAATGAGTTATTTGCTCCAATCCTTGAGTCGCTTCCCCAGATCATAGGACTTTCGATCGGATACTCGGATGGTTCGGGTTACATGCTCTCCCGGGGGCCGGATGAATATCGGGACCAGATTTTCCGAAATCAGATTGTCACCCCGGAAACTGCCGGAAAATCCTCCGAGTGGACGACTTGGGAAACCGTCGATGGTCCGCGCGAGTTCGAAGTTCAGGAAGACGAGTATGATCCGCGAACCAGGCCCTGGTACAAAATCGTGGCGGATGATAAAGACGAGGATCCCGCAGATCCGAAGGTTCATTGGACAGAACCATACCCTTTCTTTACCACGGGAGCACCGGGCATCACGGCGTCCATCCGATTGGAAGACAAAGCCGGTCGTACTGCGGTCATTTCCCTCGACCTGCTCCTCGATGATGTTTCGCGGCTGAGTGAAACGCTTCACATCAGTCCCAATGGGTTCATGGTTGTGACGACGAGTGATGTCCGCACGATAGGTTTGCCACGACACCCCGATTTAGCCGATCCGGAACGCCGAATGGCAGCGTTTCTCAAAGACCCTGAGGAACTGGGCATCCCGTTGTTTGCGGATGCCTCAAACCAGTTTCGGAAGCAGTTCAATTTGGAAGTAGGGGAGGTATTAAGCCTGGAACGAGGTCTTTCCGATGAGAATCAGCCGTTCCATTGGAGCTTTGAGCGCCAGGGGTGGTGGGCTTATGCGCGGCCTTGTGTGATTGAAGAAGGCCCTCAATTCTGGATCGCTGTTGCCGTTCCGGAGGACGATTTTTTGGGAGAAATCAAGGCGGGGCGCTTTTACGTGCTCGGCCTCTGTGGGCTGGCTTTGGTCGTGGCCGGAGTGACTTCGGTGCGTCTTTCCCGGCGCTACAGCTCGCCCATTCAGGCGTTGATCCGGCAGGCTGACCGGCTGAGAACGCTCAATACCGAAGCCTCTGACGATCAATGCACCGACATTCATGAGATCGCCCAACTTCATGACGCCCAGGAGCGGATGCGGCTCGCACTTGACTCCTTTGCCAAATACGTCCCCAGCGACGTCGTCCGCGAATTGCTCGACAAGGGCCAGGCCGCCGTGATTGGAGGTCGACACACTTCCATGAGTATCCTCTTCACGGACATTGAAGGATTTACCTCCATTTCTGAGAAAATGCCGCCGGATCAACTCACGGCCCACATGGCGAACTACTTTGATGCGATGATCCACATTATCACGGAGCACAACGGAACCGTCGATAAACTGATCGGAGA
>JBCDHN010000894.1:0-1707 GCA_038749915.1 Verrucomicrobiota bacterium
TATCGGAGTCACTCCCGGGACTTTGCGTTGGATCCCCGGAGCCGAGCGCCAGGTCTTTACCGAAAACCGGGATGGATTTCTCTGGGCGCCGCTCAACCTCACCGGGACGACCAGTGAGCCGAAAGAAGACCTCAGCGGCAGGCTGATCGCGGCGGCTGGAGAAGAGATTCTGAAAGGTCTTCCCGATGGCGTTTTGAAGGAGGTGAACAAGCTGCTTCCGACGGGTCCTGATGGCGAGAATCCTTCCGTCGATCCCTCCGAATTGATTGATCAGGCGAAGCCTCTTATCGATATGCTCAGTCCCTTTCTAAAGCGGCCCTGAGACTCGATTGACGGACGCGTGTCGAGTCCGACACAAGCTTTGTCAAATTTTTTGCAAATTGCTGTTGCGAGACGAATTCCTGTGTTTAGGGTGCGCGCGAAGGGAAGCCCCGCTGTTCTCACTGAAACCCCTTCTGGCGGGCCCTCCTTTCTGTCGTTAAAACGATGGATGTAGTCCTGCCCATGATTTCGCTCGATTCACTAAATCCGCTGCTTGCTGCGGGGGGTATCGGTGCACCGGAAATTCCCGGACTGGGTTGGCTGACCAACTCTATTCTCGTCGCTGCGATCGTGACAACCATGGTGGTAGTATTCGTGCGCATGGCAACGAAGCGCATGGAGCTGATTCCGGGCCCAAAGCAGAATTTCGTCGAGTTTGTGATCGAGTTTCTTTATGGTCAGGTCGAAGGGATCGTAGGAAAGCATGTTGCTCCCAAAGCTTTTCCCCTCCTTGCTACCGTCTTCATTTTCATCATTACGGCGAACTGGTTCGGGTTGATCCCCGGGGTTGGCACGATCGGTTTTGGAGAAAAAACGGGGCCACTCAGCCTCAGTGAAGTTACGGATCCGATCCTGCGACCTGCAACGGCGGACCTGAATATGACCTTGGCTCTGGCCGTCGTTTTCATGGTGGTCTGGACATGGCTTTCCGTTTCTGAATTGGGACTCTGGGGAACGATCGTTCACATCTTCGGCCCGAAAGGAGGCCTTCAGGGTTTTCTTAAGTATGCTTTGATGCCGATCTTCATCTTCGTGGGTGTGATTGAGATCGTTTCCATCGTTTTCCGCCCCATGTCGCTTTCGCTGCGATTGCTGGGTAATATTTTTGCTGGTGAAACGCTCCTTGTCACCATGGCTGGCCTTGGTGAAGTGCTTGGCGCTTCGGGAATCGTAGCCTGGATCTTGTCTGTGGCTCTTCCGCTTCCATTCTATTTTCTGGAGATCCTTGTGGGTGCTCTGCAGGCCACGGTGTTCACCCTGCTTTGCGGGGTCTACATCAAGCTCTCCACCACGCACGACGAAGAAGATCACCACTAAACGAATTTTGCTATCGGGACCATGCGTAGAAAAGTGTGGGCGGTAGCGAAGAAACAGTAAAAGAAAGTAATCAACATGATTGATATCCTGACTACCCTCGCAGCAGCAGCTCCAGAAGCCGCCTCCAGCGGTGCATTCAACGGTAACTTCGCTCTCGGTGTTGCCGGTGCCGGTGCCGGTATTGGCCTTGGCCTCATTGGTATGGCTGCTGCCCAGGCTGTGGGACGCAACCCCAGCGCCTTCGGTAACATTCTTACCATTGGTATTATCGGAATGGCCCTTGCTGAGGCTATCGCGATTTACGCCTTCATTATGGCGCTTCAGGGCTAAGCCTTGATCAGTTTTGGA
>JBCDHN010000895.1:0-1704 GCA_038749915.1 Verrucomicrobiota bacterium
CCCGTTCTTGAGGATTGCTTGGAAAATGGCGGCTCGGGTGGTCACGAATCCCTACATCATGAGGTTTTTTCCTATTGTCGGAGATGGCCGTGCGTCGTAAAATTACGTCATGAAATGGGAGGGATTGGTAATTGTTGGAGGGGTGCTGTGCTTGCCCCTGACGGGCTTTGCCCAAGAACGTAAATTCACTTCAAACGACGGGAAAACGATCGAGGCAACTTTGATTGATACTCAACCTGAGCAGGTTCAACTCAAGCTTCCGGAAGGAAGGAAAGTTTGGGTTCCGCGAAGTCGCTTCGATGAAGCATCGATCAAGTACATCGAAGAATGGGAAAGCAGTCCGTCAATGCGGGCGAAAGCTGTTTTGGGAGATCGACTGCCCAAGCTCGGAATCTCGGTAGTGAATGGCGGAAGCCAGAAGCGTGATGACAAGGAAGCTGGATACGTCGACGAACGAAAGCGGAATATCCATTTCCGAGTCTCTATATTGAACGAAGAGCGTGGCTTCAAGCTGGAGAATGCCAAAGCAACATTATTCATTCATGGTGAATCCATGAACACGGGCCGGAATGTCGTGGTCCACAAGAAAGTGTGGGATAACTTGACATTGGATTTCCAACAGAAGCGGGACTTGGATGCCGGCGCTTTTGAGCTTTGGTACGATGACCGGGGAGCTGTCTACGGCTTCAAGTATGATGGCTATTTCCTCATCGTTCAGGATATGGAGGGCAAGGTCATTGCCACAAAGAGTATCCCCTCCTCCGCTGCCAAATACGCGGAACAGATCCTCAAGTTTGGAGAAGGATCGGCCTTTGACCGCAGCTATAGATCAAGCACAACGGAAAGTCTGAGTCAGGCGAAACGTTAGCCTTCAAAGCCTCCGACGCTGGCCTACAAGTAGCAATAGCGCAGTGAAGAGCGATAGTGCCGACGAAGGCTCCGGGATCGGGATTAGCAGATCGAAACCGTCGAGGAACATGGGATCGTCCGTGAAGATGGTCGATTCCTGGGAGGCGTTGAGGTTTTCTCCAAACGTGGCTGGCGGAGCGCTGGCGTCCTGCATAAGGTTGAACGCCTCCGTGATATGGGGCAGGCCGAGGTTGTGGCCTATCTCGTGGGCCGTGACGGCGGCGACCGCTTCCTGCCCATTTCCGAAGGTGGGAAGCACTTCACCAACGGAGATCGCGACGCCATTGTCATCAACGAAGGCAAGTCCGCTCACGGTCAGATCGGAACCCTGGCTGAAGCCCGGAGTGATTTTCGTAAAGAACATGTTCAGCACTGTCGGATCTGGATGCTTGGGGGCGCTGGGATCGCCGAGAACCATCTGGTTCAGATCGGACTGAGGGCGTGGATTGTTGCTTGCGGGGTTTCCTTCGTAAGCGAAATCATCGAAGTAGGTGACGGGACCCAGCCAATTGATATCGACACCGACTTGCGCCCAGATCTGATCGATGAGGTCTTCGATGATCGTTTGCTGGGACGCCGTGCCAAAATAAGTCGCAGTGTCCGACATATCGGACGAGCCAGTGATGATCGGCCGGATGTTGACCATGTGCGTGATGGGCTTTGCCCCCGTGATCGTCAGTGGTAGCGGAGTCGGGTCGCCTATATTCGGCAACGTGAGTTTGATGGAGTTCGTCGGCCGACAACCCTCACCCGAATCACTTTCTCCGTGACCGCCGCAATGCGCGGAAACCTGAA
>JBCDHN010000896.1:0-1693 GCA_038749915.1 Verrucomicrobiota bacterium
CTCCAGCCCGCGGATTTCGATCTGGGAGAGAGCTCGACGATGCCTGATCCGAAAGGTTCTCCAGATTGGCCCTTCCGTCCTCAAGCTCCGTAGCTACTGTTCTCCATCTGCCGATGAATCGGACCGGATTCGAAAGCGATCCCGTTTCTCCTCTTCTTTTTCCTGGCCAAGCTGTAGTTCGGTTGCCTTGCGAAGGGCGTTTTCGGTGATGTCCCCCAGTTCCTTCAGGGCTTTGTTGGTGACCATGCCAGGCATATTCTTAGCCCGCCAGGTGGGTTGGGTGACGCTGCCTTCACCCTTAAAAACCAGCAATTTTGCAACAGGTGCAAGTAGCAACCCCGGGGCCCCCCGCAAATTGAGCCCGGCTTCAAAGTCGAGTTCTTGCGTTACCATGTCGACAGAGCCGGAACCCTTCATTTGGAAGGCATTGGTCTTGGCTTGGAAATCGCGAGTGTAAAACTTCGAATCCGCAATTTCGAAGGCCAGATTCGCTTCTCTTGCCACGGAAAAATCTCCGTGGAGTTTGGGCAGGACTTCCTCAATTGGTTTGGAGAGGGGGCCAAAGGCAGGGATTGAGAAGACGTTGCCATCGACAATCAATGCAGATCCCGTGGCCTTGAGATTTTGCACACCGATTCCTTTGCCCTCAAATCGCATCGTTCCGCTCAGGTGACCCTCTGTTTCCTTGTAGCTGCTGTAAAGCTCGGCGAGCTGGCGGAAATCAATATTGTCGACCCCAAGGTCAACTTCGTAACCAATTTCCCGATGTATGTCGGTGAGGATAATGGATGCAGCCACGTCGCCGCCGAGAGTCCCGGTTTTGAAGTCAGACAAGTAGATCGAATCGTCTTTGATCTGGACGGTGCCGGATGGCGCGGATAACTGCATGACCTGACCAAAAAGTTCATAACTCGCGTCAGAATCGCTCGTGAAGGTGAACTCGTAATTATGGCGGGCGGTGTTCTTGGCAAGTTCCGATGGGGGACGGCAGTCGATCAAGCCTTTGATGGAGAATTCGGGCGGCTCAGAAAATTCATAGACCAGAAGCTGCTGTGCTGCCTTGGGAGCGAACCAGCCAACCGCATGGACCGGAAGGACTTTTCCGGCGACGCCCTCAAGAAAACAGGTCTGTGATTCATGGTCGAGGATGATCCTCTCTCCCGTCACCGAGCCCTCCGGACGACTGATGACGACATTGCGATACTCATGAATCTTGCGATCAAACTGGAGTTCGCCCTGAAGCTCACTGATGGGATACCCATTGAGTTGGCAATTGCGAAGGTCGATGACGCCTTCGCTGGACCAAGTGGTCGGGTCGAGAGTGGGACCATCGCCTTCGAACTTGATATAGATCCCGGATTCATCATTGAAAGACCACCGATTCAGGAAGTTCTCGTTTCCCTTGAGCTTGACGAAGGGCTTAAAAATCGTGGGATCAAGCTGAGCGGTTGAGCGGAAACGAACCCCATTGCTATCTCGCAAAACATGGCAGTCGAGCACGCCGGTTTTGTGCTCAATGCGCCCATTGCGGATATACAACTCGCGGCCATTCGCGCTGAAATCGAAGCTCATCGCCTCGAAAATGACACCCCGGCTCGTAAGATGATCGGATCGAACGCTTCCGATGATATCCAGCGGCATGTTTTCCCAGGAAAACGCTTCGCCAAATCGGCAGGTGCCACTCGCCTCAATC
>JBCDHN010000897.1:0-1692 GCA_038749915.1 Verrucomicrobiota bacterium
CCGATCGCGACCAGAGCAACTTGCCATCGGCGAGATCAAGCGCGTTGAGGATACCGGTTGCGCCGAGGGCGTAAACTACGCCATCGCGAATTGTTGGCGTCGCGCGAGGACCATCACCGCCCATTGGCTCGCTGAAGCGAACGGAATCTGCGTGGGACCACAGCAATTGACCGGTCTTGACGTGATAGCAGGTGACCAATTCTTCTTCGCCGCGTTGCTCTTGGGTGACAGCGCGCTCTCCGACCACGGAAAATGCGGACCAACCGAGACCAATGGAAATCCGCCAGAGTTCTTCAGGCGGGTTGGCTTCCCAATCTGGGTTCAAGCCGGGATCCGGCACGAAACCATCCATCGCTTCGCCGAGAAACGCAGGAAAGTCGGCAAGATCAGGGTCGCTGGTTTCGGCAATGGCAGGCGCATCCTCGGTCGAAGGTGTCTGCAAGGGCGCGAGATTTTCGCCGGGTTTCTCGGTCCACTTCCAGGTGAAGTTGGCGGGGAGTGCTCCGTTGGCAGATCCTTCGTAGCGCAGTGTATTGGCTGCCAGGGCAATTAGCAAAGCGGTGCCACCGATCCCGGCGAGAAGCGATTTCCAACGAAACTTTCCGGCGAAAAACACCCACCAGATTCCAAGGAGCAATGCGGTGCAAATCAACGTCGGATAAACTAGAATGAGCCGCATGTGATGCTCAATGAAAGAAAGGTAGTTGAGCGTTGCTGTTGAGGCGACAATCAGGGTGATGGGAATCCAGAATCGGTAATTCGGGCTTCTCGAAACGTTGGCAGAGGTGCTCATAAGCAGGAATTGAGATTAGAGTCTCGTTAGCGTCCGTAGGTTACAAGAGCGAACCGAAATTCGGACCTTTTGGTCGCTGGAGGCCGGATCGCAGGAGTTACGGGTTGAATCCCGGCAAGGATCACTTCAACCTGTGAGAACATGCTGCTCCAAGTCTCCGATCTGCAAACCTACTTTCATACCCGCGAAGGCACTGTGCGCGCGGTCGACGGGGTATCGTTCAACCTGGACAAGGGGAAGACGATCGGAATTGTTGGCGAATCGGGTTCGGGAAAATCGGTTTGCTGCTATTCGCTACTGGGATTGATCCCGATGCCGCCGGGAAAAATCGAGGGTGGCGAGGCGATGTTCGATGGTAAGGACCTTCTCAAGATGGATGACGAAGCGTTGCGTCAGGTGCGGGGGAATCGGATTTCAATGATTTTCCAGGACCCGATGACGTCACTGAATCCTTACCTCAAGATTTCGACGCAGCTGATCGAGCCGCTCGTGCTCCACAACCCGGATATTTCCAAGGAAGAAGCGTTGAAACGGGCGATCGACGAGCTGGCGGCGGTCGGAATTCCCGATCCGGAAAAGCGGATCCACAGCTACCCTCACGAGTTTTCCGGCGGCATGCGGCAACGCGTCATGATCGCGATGGCCCTGATTGCACGGCCGGAAGTCTTGATCGCGGATGAGCCGACCACCGCGCTGGACGTGACGGTGCAGCGTCAGGTGATGGATCTGATTCGGACGCGCCAGGAAGAGCTGGGAACGGCAGTGATCTTCATCACGCACGATTTGGCGGTGGTTTCTGAGGTTTGCGACGACGTTTACGTGATGTATGCGGGCCGGATTGTGGAGTCGGCTACGACCCGTCAATTATTCTCGAGTCCGAAGCACGCCTACACCCGCTC
>JBCDHN010000898.1:0-1689 GCA_038749915.1 Verrucomicrobiota bacterium
CATTGACTGCCCCGGGATCGGTGCCGCCGTGGCCTGGGTCACTGTAAATCTTGGTTTGAGCCTGGATCGAACGGCTGAAAAGCAGCAGAAGGCAGAGAGCACCAAGGCTCCAAGTCGTGAAGGGCGCGTGCGCGTGTTTCATGGGAAGTTCGTTGGTCGCAAAGCTGGGTTTCTAGGGCTACAGCGCATGCGTTCACTGAATCGTGCCGACGTAAATGGCACCATCGGCCGAGAAGGCGACCGTCTTTCCGTCAGGACTGAGAGAAGGGGAATCAATCATCAAGCCACTGTCCGCCGTTAGGTTATACAGTTTTTTGGCGCGGAGCTCATACAGATACAGATCGCTTTCCACAATTTTGTGACCGTCATCCTTGGCGTGAACATAGACGATGAAGGAACTGTCCGGCGCCCAGGTTACATCCTGACCTTCACCAAGAAAAATTGGCTTTCTGGAAGCACTAGCCGGAGCAAGATAGATACCGGACTCGACTCCGACAAAACTCACCATTTTGTGTTTGGGACAAACCTGCGGAGCGATAAAACGATCACTGCCGTCAGTAAGAGCAACCGGGTTAGCCCGTTCGTCGGCTTTGGAGAAAACCTTGTCGTCTTCGCAATAAACCGCTTCGTGCTCGATGGCTTCAAGTCGAGCCTGCTATCCATCATGCTTGAGAATGCGTCTCTTGCCATTCGGAGCGGGAAGTGCGATCAGACCATCCTTGCTCCACTGGGCTTTGAACGCATTCTCTCCACTGACCCGCTTTGCCTTGCCTCCTTTGGTCGGAATCAGGAAGACGCCTTGGTGACCGGGTCTCGTTACCATCAGTTGGAGGCCGTCGGGAGAAAACCTGGGACGGAGAAAGCCGCCTTGATTGTCGACTTTCACAACTTCGCGCAGGTCAGTAAGTTTCCGCGTCGTTGAATCAACCGGAGGAGCCTCAACGGCTGCACTTGCTACTGAAGGATCTCCGTATCCCGACTGAAGTCCGGAGATCAAAACAGCGAACGCGATCAGCGCTGCGTAGTTTTGGATTTTCGAATTCATGGTAATTAGAATCATCAACCGCGAATCGCGAACGACAATCATTACTTCACAAAAAAGTAGACTGATCCGGACTGGCCACTTGCACTATTCTGCAGGGACGACTTCGAACCCTTCCTTGGCGTCTTTGATCTGCCAGCCGGATTCGGTCACCTCATCTCGCAAGGCATCCGCAGTTGCCCAGTCGCGAGCTTGTTTGGCTTCCCAGCGCTTCTGAGCTTTTTCCTGGATTTCCTGCGGTACTTCGACGCTCTCTTCAACCGGCAGGATGATCCCCAGACCAGCTAGAATAATGTGTAACGCAAGCCAGGCATTTTTCGGATCATCATGCGTTTCTTTCAGCGCTGTGAAAGTCTTTCCGAGGCAGTCCGGGGTGTTGAGATCGCCGAGCAGGGCTTCCCAGGCGGGAATGAAGGGCCCTAACTCAATGTCTTGGTCCAAGAGAGAAGCGAAGGTTGGAACCTCGGACTCTCCTGCGGCCGTGCGAAGCTCTCGTTCCGCCCGGGCAAGCTTGTTGAGGGCCTGCCGCGCCGCATGAAGCGACTCGAAGGTTTCATTCCCCATTTTGTCTTTGGCGACGAAATTCAGGGGCTGGCGATAGTGGGCGCTCGCCAAGGCATATCGAAGTTCGGAAGCGGTGAACCCGG
>JBCDHN010000899.1:0-1680 GCA_038749915.1 Verrucomicrobiota bacterium
TCGCCATAAATCGCTTCGCACCGTAATTTGGCCGGATCGACTGGTGAAGTCCCTATCGCTGTTCCCTCGACCGTCTTTCCCCGTGGTTGAGCCCATTAGTTCGTAATCACCGGTGTCGCTCGTCATCCGGATGGTCCAGCGTTGCGGGACAATGTTCTGTCCAAGCTCGACGGCATGAGGTGCTCGATCTGACGTCGAACCCCGCTCTGGTCGATGGTTTTGTGGACCCGGAATGATCAAAGTGGTGCAAAAAGCCGGGTATTCGGCAGCGGGAATGTCGTTGATGAAAACGTCGGCCGTTCCACCTGTCGGACCGGTTTTTGCAATCAGGTCTATGCGGTTGCCCGTGAAGGTGATTTCCAGATCCGAAGTTAAGATGCGCCGTTCTCTCTCCGCAGGATCGTAGGCCGGATTGTCATTGAGCGAGAGGTGTCGAACAATGTTCTCATTGATGACGAGGGCACCGTGGTCGCTTTGGTGAACGGCATCTTTCAGGAGATAATCGATTGGCTCGCCAAGGTCCTGAAGGTAGGCGGCTTGTTCTCGTCGGTTTTCAACGAACTCCACTCCATGCTTGGCTGCGATTTCGCGAATCCCGTCCCATTGCGCATTGTCGATTGTTTCGGGCGATATCTCGACGTCTCGTTCGCGAAGGTGAAGACTGGCGACGATGATATCCGCGGTTGATCGAGCTCTAAAATCAGTCAAGAGCCGATCAAGATCCTCAGCTTCTCCACCCGAATACAGAATCACCAGATCAGGTTGTTGGCCCGCGACGAGCTGCCGCATCCAGCCTCGCGTAAAATCATAGTTCACTGCAGAACCGACGTGCTTTTTGTAGATGATGGGCGGCGCTTGGGGAAAGCGCTCTCGCACGTGCTGAATCAGTCGTTCTCCATTGCCGAGCATGTTGGTGTAACTTGAACCAATCCCATAAACGAGGAGAGGTTGAGCGGGTTCCTGTGGCTGAGTCAGCTTTCGCAGGAAGAGTGCGAGGTGCCGGCCGTCGGTTGGCCGGGCAGAAAGATCGCGTTGGGGATATTGACTGCGCCAACCTTCGTAAGCTTTGGTGAACTCGGCTTCGCTCGCCTTGCGGAAGCGTATCTCATCAATCGCGAGGGCTGGGCTCTTGTTTCCGCCCCATGAAAAGCGGGCAGAGGTGGCGCCAGGGGCAGCTCGCACATAGAACCCCACCCGCTTCCATGCGCCGTTCGTGTCGGGGAGCGCAAGAGGGACATGTTTTCCATAGCGAATCGCCTCGGTTTCTGAAGAAAACGTTCCACGAACGGCCTGATTTGAACGAAGCCAGAGTGACAAAAGATAGGGCTGACCGCCAACTACGGGAAGCCCGGAAACACTGATTCGAAGGTTGGCTCCCCGCGATCCGGAAAGGTAGGTTTGGCCTTCAGGGACCTCATCGGTGCCTTCATCCCATCCGGAAAGAACCCAGCCCTCTCCCGATTTGATCGACGTTTCGAAACCAGAGTTGGGCAGCGCGAATGATTTCGCCCCTTCAGGCGTCGGAAAATAGGATGCACCGATCGATACCAAGCCTACTTCCTCTGGCTCTTCGGCCGGGCGCATTTTTTCTCCGTGGGCAACGGACAGAAGCGCGAGAGTTGCCCCAAGATGAATCCGGCGTAAGGTGGTTTTCATGCCTCATTGGTAGGCAAGATCCCA
>JBCDHN010000900.1:0-1673 GCA_038749915.1 Verrucomicrobiota bacterium
ACCACGGCCAAGGGCAAGATCGAGGCGGATGTGTTTGTTTCGCCAATGCCTGAAGCTGAAACGCTGATGATCGATGGTCCCCTGGAGCTTCGTGAGGAATTGTTCGCCAGGTTGGACCGCTACATCATCGCGGACGACGCCGAGCTGGAGGATGTGACCGGTGATTGGTGCATGACTCACTATTTCGGGGGCGCACCGGAACAATTCGAGACCGGAGGATGGATCCGCAGCGCGAATCGCTATGGAATCTCGGGAACCGATCTCATCACGCCGACTCCAACGCCGAATGCCGGTTCAGGGCTGACCGAAGATCAATTGGAAGAGGTCCGAATCGTCAATGGCATTGCCCGCTGGGGAGCGGAGTTAGGGCCGTCGGTTCTTCCGCAGGAAGCGCTCTTGCAGGATCGGGCGATCGACTTTCACAAGGGCTGTTATATCGGTCAGGAAATCATTTCTCGAATCAAGAGCGTGGGGAAAGTGAACCGCTACCTCGTCTCCATGGTTGCCGATGCCGACTCCCGGATTGAGAAAGGATGGAGCCTTGAAAATGAGGACAGAACCGTTGGGACCATCAGCAGTTGCGTCCATTCGCCAAATTTGGATCGAATGATTGCGCTGGGATTCGTCAAACGAGGACACGAAACGCCGGGAACCCGGTTAAAGGCAAAATCGGACGAAAATAATCTTTCATCTTGGTTGGAAATCCGAGAAACTTCGCTTATCTGACTTCCCACCTCTCCTAACATCTCCTTCAAAACATGATTCGTTTCTCCCTAGCGATTGCAGGAATCCTAGCAATCGGCTCGCAACTCACTCACGCACAAGACACGGTCGCTGTCGATTTGGTCGTCAACAATCAGATTCGAAAAGTCGTCGTTCAGTTGAATCCCGAAGCAGCTCCGCAGACCTGCGAAAACTTCAAAAGATTGGCCCGAAGCGGGTTCTACAAAGGGTTGGCGGTTCATCGCGCGAGTCCCGATTACATCGTGCAAATGGGGGATCCGTTCACGAGAAACGCCTCCCAAAAAGAACTCTGGGGCACGGGGGGACCGGACTACACCGTTCCTGCCGAAATCAAACTTCCTCACATTCGTGGCGCCATCGCCATGGCGCGTTTGCCGGACTCACGCAACCCGAGCCGCGAATCAAACGGGAGCCAGTTTTACTTCGCTTTGGACGATCTTGACCATCTCAACAGTCAATACACGGTTTTTGGCAGAGTCATCAACGGGATAGAGCATCTTGACTACATTGCTGAGCAGACGGTCGATACGAACGATGTTCCGATCAATCGAATTGAGATTTCCGCTGTTTCGGTCGCAGGAGAGACTACTCCCACCAAAGTGCTGGCACCGGTTGCGGCTGCGGCCAGCGGAGTCGTCGGGAGTGTCGGCGGTGATGGCTCGGGCGGCGCCGTTCGTGAGGCTCCCGGAAAAATGCTGAGCGCAGCCGGCGAAGGAATGCGGGGAGCAGGTGGTGCTGTTGCTGGGGTGATTCCGGACCGGATTGCCATGCCCAAAATGCCGAGTTTCGGAAGGAAAGATGGAGGATCCGTTGAAAGCGAGGAACCTCCGGCACCTGAGGAAGTTTTTGAACTGGCCGTCGAAGAAACTCCGGCTGATGAGGAACAGGTTGTTGATGAGAAAAAGCGGAGACTGCCAACCATCTCGCGC
>JBCDHN010000901.1:0-1670 GCA_038749915.1 Verrucomicrobiota bacterium
ATTCGGTGAAGGTCGATTGACTGGCCATGACGAGGTTTGTGGGTAGGGCGGGCCCGGCGAGAATCGAAGGGTGCGGTAATGCCGACAAATTGAGAGAAGGTCTGAGTTGCCATAGGAGAAGTTGGGGGTGCAATTTTTGACGGGGCGTCATTGCAACTCCTTCACCTCCTCTTCTCAAAATGAAGTCGGGCTCTTCTTCTTGTTTACCTTCAGGTTTGAATAGACCCCAAAGTCGTTGAACCAGAAATGTTTTGCCACCCGATACATCCAGTGCTTTTCGGGAATCTCTTTTCCAGGCTGATACTGGCTTCCCTTGGGCGTCATCGCGGCAAGCTCAGCATGGGCAGTTTTCCGAATCGTGGTATCTTTCGCGCCGTGCTTTTTCGCCAATTCGCTGACGATGTCCGGCCGTTCGAGGACGATGCAACCCCGGGTCGTGTTTGCTGCGGTTTCCCGGAAATCGCGCATGAATTCACTTTTTGTTAGAGCGTTGTAGATACCGTCATACTCGTGAACGCTTTCCGTTGCGAACTGGATGATGGGGCAGGGTTCGATTCCACCAGTGGGACCAATGTGATGACTGATTCCGGTTGCCATCGGACAGACAGCCCGTCCCTCACCGTCGTAGTACGCATCGATGATCCCAATCGGGAGTTTGCAGCGCATGTTGACGACGAATTCCCGAACCCGGCGAGCCTGGTCTTCACTCAAGGCGAGCTCCTCGTGAATTTGAGGGCCGACCGGACGGTAGGTGTGATACCAGGCATAATGGACCCCCATCTCGATGAGGCGGCGCAGCCAACTCTCCGTCACCAGTTCGTCAATGTTGGTTTGGCAGACACTGGTCGCCACGCCGGTCATGATTTTTTCATCAAGGCAGTTCTGCAGACCTTTCAGGGTTCGCTTGTAAACATCATTCTTTCCGCGGCGCTCGTTCGAGACGATCTCGTTGCCTTCGATGCTGACCAAGGGAGTCGCGTTGGCAACTTTGCGGAGGAGCCGCGCCTTCTTGGGCGTGATCATTTGCCCGTTGGTGAAAACCTGGAAGAAGCAATCCGGATGCTGCGCCAGAAAGTCGAATAGCTCGGGATGCAGGAAAGGCTCGCCGCCGAGGATGCCAAAAAAGCTGTTCCCGTGTTCCCGGGCGTCATTCACAATTTGGTTCAACGAATCGAGGTTGATTTTGACCTGAGGCTTGTCGACATCCACCCAACATCCCTGACAGCGCAGGTTGCAGCTGTTCAGAATCGAAATGTAAAGAAAGGGCGGGAAGTAGACCCCCTCCTTGAGGCGCTTCTTGAAAAGCTGGATTGATCGAATTCCTTTTACTCCAAAGTTCCAATTGAAGTTCAGGAGGATCTTGGGATCAACCGTGCGCAAGATACGCGATGACATTTCAAGGAGCATGGGAACCCATCGCGCGGGAGATCATCACCGTCAACTCAAGGTCACGGGATCCGATTCCCACGCTCCTGCGACGATTATCTCAGGAATTTCTCGATTTTGGGGAGCAGATCATCATCCAGTGCAACCGGTTTGCTGGAATAATCATCGCATCCGGCATTCAGGGCTTGCTCGCGATCCCCCGGCGAAACGAAGGCCGTCACGGCAATCACAGGAATGTATTTGGTCTCCTCCGCAGACTTTAGCGTCTCCACCACTTTCCAACC
>JBCDHN010000902.1:0-1670 GCA_038749915.1 Verrucomicrobiota bacterium
GATCCATCCCGGATACGGCTTTTTGAGTGAGAACGCAGGTTTCGCCAAAGCTTGTGAAGAGGCTGGAGTTGCGTTTATCGGCCCAACTCCTCAGCAGCTGGAGACTTGTGGCTTGAAGCATGTTTGTCGCGATATCGCTCGCGACGCGGGAGTTCCCTTGCTGGAGGGCAGTAAACTCCTCGAGTCTGCGGAGGAAGCCCTGAAAACCGCTGTCGAAGTCGGGTTTCCGGTGATCCTGAAGTCATCAGCCGGAGGTGGGGGAATCGGAATGCAGATTGCCAACGCTGCTGAAGAAGTTCCTTCGCTCTATGATCAGGTCCGCCGCCTCTCCCAGTCCAATTTCGGCGATCCCAGCCTGTTTCTCGAGAAGTACATCGTACGTGCCCGGCACATCGAAGTTCAGGTTTTCGGAGATGGAACCGGCAATGTGATTTCCCTGGGAGAGCGCGATTGCTCCGTGCAGCGGCGCAATCAAAAAGTCATTGAAGAGACTCCGGCCCCCGGATTGAACGATGAAGAACGGAAGCAAATTGCCGACGCCGCGATTCGAATCGCCAAATCGGTCAACTATCGTTCCGCGGGTACAGTCGAATTTCTTTGGGATGATCTCGATCGCCAATTCTACTTTCTGGAAGTGAACGCCAGGCTCCAAGTGGAGCACGGCGTCACGGAGGAAGTCTGGGGAATCGATCTGGTGGAGTGGATGATTCGACTGGCCGCGAATGAACTGCCAAATCTGGAAGATCTCCCGCGCTCAGAATCTCCCAATGGCCACGCGATTCAAGCCCGGATTTATGCGGAGGATGCGAATAAGAACTTTCAGCCGAGCAGCGGCCTGGTGACTGAATTCGTCGCTCCGGACGACGCTCGCTGTGATACCTGGATCAGATCCGGCACGGAGGTCCCCAGCTTCTACGATCCAATGGTGGCGAAGGTGATTTCCCATCGCCCCGATCGGGAGAGCGCCATCAAGGGATTGGAGGAGGCGCTCTCGAAGTTTGCCTGTCATGGGATCGAGACGAACCAAGCCTATGTTTCGAGCATTCTGTCTTCCGAGGCTTTTGCGGAGGCGAGCATCACGACCCGCTTCCTCAACGACTTCAGGTTTAAGCCTCCAACGATCGATGTGCTGGACCCCGGTCTCGAAACAACGGTTCAGGATTTCCCCGGTCGAATCGGCATGTGGGATGTTGGGGTTCCTCCATCGGGTCCTTTCGACCCACTGAGTTTTCGATTGGGCAACCAACTTCTTGGCAATGAGGAAGATGTGGCGGGATTGGAAATGGCAGTACGCGGTCCAAAACTGAAATTCAATACCGACGTCGCGGTTTGTCTGACAGGAGCAGACATGAACGCCAAGCTTGATGGCAAGCCCATCGAGCGTTTCGCCCCGGTTTCGGTCAAAGCCGGCCAAGTCTTGAAACTGAAAGATGTTTCCGGTCCAGGCCAGCGTGCCTACCTGCTTTTACAAGGGGGAATGGATGTTCCGACGTATCTGGGAAGCCGCTCGACCTTCAGACTGGGCAAATTTGGCGGACACGGTGGACGGGCCCTCAAGGCCGGTGACGTTCTGCACCTTGGCACCTCGCCCGCTTCCGTCCCTTCACTATCAGAAACGCAAGTTCCGGAACTCACCAACAACTGGGAAATTCGCGTGGTTTACGGGCCCC
>JBCDHN010000903.1:0-1654 GCA_038749915.1 Verrucomicrobiota bacterium
CCACGATGTCGGTTACCGGATCCAACCCCGTGAGGCAGGCTCGCATCAGTTCGTCATCCAGAACTTCGGAATCTTCAGACCGGAGATTTTTCGAAGCCTTCCAAACCGTGTCCAGACAAAGCCCAATGGCTTCTTCGGCGACCTTCCCCGCTTGGTAGGGATGCCCTCTTCTCAGAACGTCGAAGAAGGCCGCGAACTGTTGGGCGTAGTAGTCGGAAGTTTTGGTAAGTTCGCCCTCCGGTGAGAAAAAGCTGGTCGAGCGATTCGTAGTCTGGGATGAGAGGGCGGCCATTCCACAGCAAGGCCAAAAAGCTTAGAAAAGTCAACTAACTTTAGCACAATTTTGCTTGACCAGGGTGCACCACCAGCCGGGCAGAAGCATGACGGCAACAAACATGGTGCAAACAATTCCGAGGGCGCAGGTCTGGCCCAAACTTGCCAAACCAGGATGATGAGACCACCCTAACGAAGCAAAACCCGCAGCTGTGGAAAGCCCGCAAACCAGCAGGGCTTTTCCAGTGGTTTGACCTACGGTTTCCAAATTTCCACCGCTCCTGCGCAGGGCCAGTTGGATATGGATGTTGTAGTCGAGGCCCGCTCCGAGCAGGAGGGGGATCGCCATCAGATTGATCTGATTCCAGGCAATGCCCAAACCGCGCATGAGAGCCAGCAGCATGATGCAGCTTAGTCCCAAGGTAAGAACGCTGAGGAAGACGGCGCGAAACGAGCGGAACACGAGAAAGAGAACGATAAACAAAACGACGATCGAGGGAATGACGACCAACCGGCTGTCGTGTTGATAGAGTCGTTCCAGCGTTGGACCAAGGTTGTCCCAGCCCAGCAGTGTGATTCGTGGATCGGAGTCAGCCAGCTCCAGGAGCTGTTGCCGGGTTGGATCAAGCCAGGCTCCCGTCGTTGTCGAGACCAGTCCTTTGGCCGTGGGAAGTTCGCCCGGCTCGATCCGGACTGCCTGACTGAGAATCCAGCCTGCATCAGCGAGGTCGCTGAAATCCGGAGCACGGCCTTCCGCTTTTGCGCCCCACACATCAAACGCGTTTTGGGCAAAGTCGAGCGCCGTTTCCCCAAAGTTCTCGTCCAGTTTGCGCTGAACCATGGGCCAGGCAGAAACGAGCTGCTGAACGGCTGAAAAGTCCTGATCGGGACGTGGCCAAAGTGCGTGTGGAATAGCAGCTTTGACGCCATTGAGGTGACTCACCTTTTCTTCCCAGGAGTGCATGGCCTCGCGAACCGATTCCTCAGTTTCAGCGCGAAAAAGCACGGCAATGGGTTCGGCGCCATCACTGCCGAGCTCGCGGCGCAAATTCTCATATTGAACTGCGGTCTCCGAATAGCTGGGAAGCATCGTTTCGGGTCGGGTGTCCAATGCAGGTAAGCCTCGTGAAACCAGGGCATAGATTCCGACCGAGAGAATCACGAACGCGGTTCCGATCGCCCAGGTTCCCGGCACGGCGAGTGACTTCATCGTTCGGGGCTCTCGTAACTGCTTCCTTGCGATGAGTTGATGAAAGAAAGTCAGGCTGACCGCAGCGCCAATCACCAAACCGACCGAAACCAATGTGCCAAGCTGGGCGATGCCGGGAATCGCGCTCAGGTTCAAGGCGGAAAAAACCAGAGCGGTCGTGGCCGCCGCCCA
>JBCDHN010000904.1:0-1651 GCA_038749915.1 Verrucomicrobiota bacterium
AAGCCATTGCCCTGCTCTTTTTCTGGCTCCTTTACCTGCCCTTTTGGAAGCGGAACGAGCTTCTTCATGAGCAATGATCTTTGAAAGCCCATTTTGCGCTTGCAAAACGCAAGTATAATGATTGCATTTTGCAAGTATGAAACTACTTCTGTTCTCCTCGCTGGCTGTCGGCGCTATCCTACTCCTCTGCGCTTTTCGTTACATGGGGTTTCCGTTCTCTGGCCCAGGTTATGATCCGAAGGAAGGCGTCACCATTCCCGTTTCCGATGGCAAAGTCGTCGTTGCCGTCACCACTGGATTGATCGAACGGGGAAAAGGCGCTGCGTTTTTCGAGCATCTGAATCGCGTGATCAGCTCCATGCCCGGCAACGAAGGCTTGGTCGGCTGGTCGGCCCGTAAGGAGTTGCTTGGACGCACGGTTTGGACCCAGTCAGTCTGGACCAACGAGGAAGCGCTTGACGGTTTTCTCAGGTCGCCCGCTCATCGCGAGGCGGCGCGTTCCGGAGGCATTCCGCGATCGAGCGTTCGTTATGCCATCGCAGAAGTCTCACCAGATGAAATCCCGCTTTCCTGGGGTCGCGCCGCCGAGCTCCTCGAAAAGGACAACCACTGATATTCCCGCCATGTATCAGCTCCTCGAGGCCAACCCGCTTACCGTTTTCATCGTCATCGCTGCCATGCTGGTGACGCCATTCTACATTTTGGCCACCTATGTTTTCAGTGGTGCCTCGGCCAAGAAAGGAGCCCAAATCGGAACCGGCTTCCTCATTTTCGGCGCGATCATGTTTGTCGTTTGCCTCACCGCCGTTCCGGATCGGCTTGGCGACCCCGGCAGTCTGGTAGTCCCTGCCGTCTGGATCCTGCCGAGCCTCTTTCTCGTTTGGCAGCGCAAATGGTTCCTCAGTCACCAGCTCTCGCAGCATTGGCTCATCGGACTGCAAATCTGGCGCGCCATCGGTGGCGTCTTTCTGTTGGAAATGGGACCGGAAAAATGTGCGCCCATTTTCGCCTATCCCGCTGGACTTGGAGATTTGTCGGTGGCAGTGATCGCACTTCTCGTCCTCCTGCGCTACCGCAATGCGGGTCGCATTCCAGCCAGGGCGATCTACCTCGTCATCTGGGTCGGTGTCCTCGATTTCATCGGCGCCTTTTTCTTCGGCTTCTTCTCATCAGAGACTCCGGTGCAGTTGTTTTCCCACGAAGCACCCAATCGGGTGATTTACTTTCCGACCGGGATGATTCCCCTCTTCCTCGTTCCCTACGCCATCTTTTTCCACCTTCTCTCCGGACTGAACCACGCGAAATTCAGACGAGACGGATAGAGAACTCTACTCCACCAGCTTTTGCAGTCTTTCGCCGACGCGTTTCAGGTGAGCGGGATTGTCTGTCATCGCCGCAAACACGATCGCACCTTCAAGGGCCGAAAAAATGAGGGAGGCCGTGTCCTTGATTTCGTCCGCTTGCCATTCCGGATGCTCGACCTTCATCGCTCGCTCCAACCAATCGATATTGCGAAGCGTGAACTCAGCGAGAGCATCTCGAACCGACTCCGGTAGTCCGCTGGCTTCGGCGGCGAGAATCCCGCAAAGACAGGCAGCCTGGTTGGTTTCCAAGGCCTTTTCAAAAGCGTTGATGTAGAACTCGATGGGAC
>JBCDHN010000905.1:0-1645 GCA_038749915.1 Verrucomicrobiota bacterium
CGCCGGCTCGACAAGTTTGGCCGTTGGAACCCTGTCAGGGGAAGGGCTTTGAGATTGGGCCTGCGAACACTCCTTATGACGGACGTTTACTGGAAGACCATTTCCGGTTGGGCCGAAGCCTCAGCTGCAGCCTATCGGATTGCCAAAGGAGAAGGTCGCAAAGGCGAGGAGATGGACTCTCGAATCAAAGAACTGGTGGAAACCCAAGGCAGTCTGGCGTGGCAACTGGCGGTCCGGAAAGCTGACGAACTGAGTTTCACGGCACCGCTCAGAGTTGGCAATCAACTCCCAGCCAAAGAGAAAGCGCAGATGAAAGAGGCTGGGCTTCGCATCGCGGAAAGCGAAGGACTCAGTGGGGAAGCAGCGAAAAATCGGTCCGTCGAAATCGAACGACTCCTGACTCCTGAGATGGGCGGCACGTTGGAAACGGTGGGAAGCTTGCTTTCCCGGGCACGCACTGCAGAAATCGCCAATCCAGCGGTCAAGATTCTTCAATTTCTGTTCCGGATGAAGATGCCGTTCGTTTCAACCCCAACACAGCTCGCAAAGGCGGGTTTCAGAGTGACGCCTCTTGGCTTGGTCATGGCGGCCGAGAAAGCGATTTATGCAGGTTACTACAAGAGTCGTGATGGGATTCCTTTTATGGAGAGCTATCCTGCAGCGATGATGGTCCGTGATGCCGCAGATCAGATCATCGGTTTCTCGATAATTGGACTCGTTGAAGGGGTGTTCAACGCTGTAGAAGGGGATGAGGATGATGACAAGAAGCCCTTCCTGATCACGGGAACCAGCCCATGGACTCCGAGCAACCGAGGGCTTCGCGAGCACATGGAGCGGACCGAGGGGATGCCGATGCAGCTGCGAATTGGGAAAGAGGGACCTGACGCCCTGCGAGTTCCGCTTCGCCGCTTGGACCCTGCCGTCACCACGTTGATGACCGTCGTTGATACGGTCCGCGCCCACAAACGAAACCGTGACCGGACTGGAGTCGATCAACTCAAGCACACCGTCTTGGAAAGCGTGGTTCACTCCGTCTTTCAGGGGCAGGACAAAACGTTCTTCAGCGCATTGAATGAACTGATCCGCACCTTCCAGGAATGGCAGAACGTCGCCATGAATGAGGAAGGTGCTTCCGATGCGACCCTGAAGCAGATGGCCAAGGAGGTTCACAACACGGCAAGCGCCATGGTGGTTCCGAACTTCTTCAAGCAGATCGTAAGGGAAAGCGATGACTACCGACGCGACTCTCGTAACGCTCCCTGGTGGTATCACTGGATGCCGGTCGGGAACGATGCCGTTCCCATCCGCCATGATGCCTATGGTAGACCGATCAAGAAGCAATACAGCGACGGTTTTGGGCGGGTCCGGAGACTGGTTTTGGATGCAGGGTTAGAGCCAACCTCGCACACCCCGGAACTCTATGACCAGCTCGTGGATTCGATTCTCCTGCAAAACTACGGCGACATGCCGCAAGGAACCCGTGCCATCAGCCGGCCGCGGGATCACCGCTATCGTGACATCGATAGCAAAAGCGGTTGGATGAATATGACAGGTGCCGAAATTGCCGATTATGAGCAACGTGTCGGAGAGCAGTTTCATCGAGAACTGCGAACCTTGATCAAGCCAAGCGACCTCAGAAAACCGC
>JBCDHN010000906.1:0-1644 GCA_038749915.1 Verrucomicrobiota bacterium
ATTGACGGCTCCATACTTGGCCAACAGCCCAGGGGTGCCATCTCGAATATCGTGAGGATGCGAGAAGCCGAAGTAGATGAGAAAAGGATCTTCGTCTTTGGACTTCTGCCGTCCTTCCAGATAGTCCATCACACGATCACCATGCCAGGCGCTTCCGGTTTCCGGGGTCCCTCCCCTCTTGGTCGCGTCGTGTCGAACCGTGAATTGCTGATTGGCTCCTTCGTAGCTATTGCCTTTCTTGCAGGTCCGCATGGTGTCGTATCCTGCCCGATTGAAAATCGCCGCCATGGTTTGCTCCTCCAGATTGGGAGGCACCAGCTCCTCATTGCTCCCATTCGGATTATAGGCTTGCCCTTTGCGATCCGGAACATGCCAAACGGTCCTTCCGCTCATCACCATGTGTCGCGAAGGGGTGCAGACCGCACCGACCCACGCTCCCATGTGATGAGCGGCGTCGAGCGTCATTCCTTCCTTGGCAAGTCGGTCGATCGCTGGAGTGTCTGACTTCGATTCCGGATCATAAGCTTTCAGATCAAAGGGCGATTGGTCGTCGACGATGATGAAAAGGATGTTGGGACGATCACCCTTCGCAGCAGGCGAAAGAGCGAGAATGGCAAGGGACAACAGGCGGACAATGGGGATTGGAAGAGTTTTCACAGATAAACTGGGCTGAGAGAAGATGGTGGGTTTTCCTGAGACCATCGCGAGAAGCACCAAGCGATCAAGCCTTTGATCGAAGGCTAACGCCAATGCGCAATACGGATCGACTCCTCGATGTCTCGGATCTGACTGAGCAGATTTTCGCGCGCCACTTTGGGAATGGGATTCTTCTGTAGCCTCGCCAGTGCCTCGTCTTTCTGATTGATGGTTGAGAAGCGCCAATTCCCGATGTCGCGGACCTGGCCACCGAGACGAGCCGAGGAAAGTCCACCCAATGCTCCGTGATACGTGTTCGGGTTTTCCATCCAGACTCGATGATAGTCCATTGCGAGGCGGTGCAATCGCTCAAAGTCACCTCCTCCCAGTTCACGATTCACCACTTCAAAAAACTGCCGTTGCGAATCAATCTCACCGCGGCACTGCAGATTCTTGGCGAAGTCGGCAACGAGGGCCTCAATCGTCTTCCGTTGCTCGGCAGTCAAGTAGGCATGAAAGGGAGCGCGCCGGGCTCGATAGATGGCAAGAAAGCGATTCTGCGCTGGTAAACCCGCATTCTCCGCCACGTCACGAACTGACTGGAACCAGTCCTCAACCGGTTGCTTCAACGGGAGTGGTGAGTCGCGATAACGTTCCACGTCCCACCATTGCAGAAAATGAACGGACCGTTGCTGAAACACGTCGTGGCCGTCTTTGCGAATTGGGATCGAATGCCCAAGGCCCGGGTAACCATCAAACGTCACCTTGAATCCAAGACCTGAGAAATGCTTGATGGCACGCATCCCATACGGGAAATTGATCTCCAGCTGGCCCACCCCGATGTAGAGCGCTCGCCCTCCCCGACGCGACATGGGCGTCTTGACAGTAAACGGGGTCTTTCCCGCACCTAACAAAATGACACCAGCAAGGTCAGGCAGATACGCTTCGGCAAGCGTGCTGGCGATCCACCCGCCTTTACTGAATCCGCCCACGTAGAGTCGATCACGA
>JBCDHN010000907.1:0-1639 GCA_038749915.1 Verrucomicrobiota bacterium
ATCCCCACGAAGAACTCTACTTTCAGTTCTCGAGCAATCGCGCTTTGCGACAGGGCGATTGGAAATTGGTGAGCCATCGTCGCGGAAAATGGGAACTCTACAATTTGGCGACTGATGGGACGGAGATGAATGATCTGGCGTCCAGCAATCCGGAACGGGTTTCAACCATGGCGGCCCGCTGGGAGGAACTGGCCAAGACCAAAGATCGTTTGCAAGGCAAAAACGCGGCTCCGGTCACGGAAAACCGCGCTCCCTTGCTTCAGAAAGATGGACGTCCCGCATCGTCCACGGAGTAGGTTTAGATACTTAACTTTTCTTAAATAATAGTCGCAGTCTCAATCGGCGCGGTTATCTTGCGGTGTTATGACCGTCGACCGCTTCAATGTGCTGGGTGTTGGCATCTCTGCTCTCAGTCTTGAGCGTGCCACCGATGAAGTGCTTCGGTTCCTCGAAACCGGCAATCAGGGATATGTCTGCGTTACCGGGGTTCACGGCATCATCGAGGCGCAGGACGACCCTGAACTCCGCCGAATTTTCAACGAGTCCTTCCTCACGACTCCGGATGGAGTGCCGACGGTCTGGATCGGGAAACTCATCTACGGATTCTCCCAGATGACCCGGGTCTATGGACCTGATTTGATGCTCGAAATCTTTCGCAACACCGAGACCAGAGGGACAAAGCATTTTCTCTATGGCGGAACCGAAGGGGTGGCGGAGGATCTCCGGGAATCATTGCTGAAAAAGTTCCCGAACGCGGAAATCGTCGGGACCTACTGTCCCCCTTTTCGAGATCTGAACGAGGAGGAAGAGGAGGAACTGTTCGAGAAAGTGCGGGACTCCCAGGCCGATGTGATGTGGGTGGGGATCAGCACTCCCAAGCAGGATCGGTTCATGGCCAAATACGTTCACAAGCTCCCCGTCAAGCTGATGTTTGGGGTGGGCGCTGCCTTTGACTTTCATACCGGGCGTGTCCGGCAGGCGCCGAAATGGATGCAACGCAATGGACTGGAATGGGCCTTTCGGCTTTCTCAGGAACCGGCGCGACTGTGGAAACGCTATCTTACCAGCAATCCCCGGTTTGTCTCTCTTTTCGCCCTGCAGTTCCTCGGTTGGCGAAAGTTCAACTGTGCCAAGGCCGAGTCGCTCTAGGTGCCAGGGCAGTGGCTCTTAGCTACGAACTCATGGGAAGCGAATCCACGCCAGCCTTGCGATGCCCGATTTCCTCGACCGCTTTTTCATGGGATCGTTTCAGGTCAGCCAGAGTTTCCCGATCGGTGATTTTGCGCTGGCCTTGGGCAAAGAGTTCATCGATTTCCTCTCGTTCATGACCGATTTTCGCCATCAGGATCATCGGGTTGCTGTAGACCTCGAGAATGGCGGGATAATAGCCGCGAACTCTCGCGTATTCGTCGATGGCCTCTTCCCAGCGTTCCTCCTTCACATAATGCTGGGCGAGACGCAGATCCAACGGAGGTCGCTCGCCAAAAACGACACCGGTGCCGAAAAGCGAATCGACCATCCAGCCGATGGGCTTGAGAAATTCGGGGAGAATGAGGATGGCCACCGCGATAAGAAGCGGCAGCCCGAAGATAAAACCGTAGTGACTTTGCCGGGTGAGGTAAACGACGCAGCCCACCAG
>JBCDHN010000908.1:0-1633 GCA_038749915.1 Verrucomicrobiota bacterium
ATAAACGACTTGGTTCCGTCGATCGGATCTATGATCCAACGGTGCGAAGCTCCTGAGTTCGTCTCGCCAAATTCCTCCCCCAAAATCGCGTGTGAAGGATAGGTTGCTTCGATCCGCTCACGGATCAGCTTCTCAGCTTCCTTGTCTGCAATCGTGACAGGCGAATCATCAGACTTGAACTCCGCTTTCACGTCCTTCTGAAAGTAATTGAGGGTCAGTTGCCCCGCGTCACGGGCCATGCTGCGGGTAAAATCGAGTAGATCAGTCAGGCTTTCAGCACTCATTGGGAAATCCCTCTTCCATGATTCGGCCAAAGACAAGATGAAGCTCTCTGAATGCCGATTCGCGGCCTTGCGCACCTCTCGAGGATAGCGTTGTGTGCCCATCCTGACATGAGCACCACCCCTTTCAGCCTCGATCTCGTCATTGCCGATATTCCCGGTGTTCCTGACAAGCAGCTCAAAGCTCTGAAAAAGCTGAAGATCGCCACCCTGGGTGATGTCGTCTCCCACTATCCCCGCCGCTATGAGGACCGCCGAAAGTTTGATCAATGGCCCATGGCCGCCCTCGACGAGGCGGTTTGCATCCATGGAGTCGTTACCGATACACAGACGAAGCGTTTTGGGGGAGGACCTCGGCAAAGTTACTATGAGGTTGCGTTCGAACCGGAGGAAGACATCGCCCTGGCTCAGCCGATCTTTCTGCGCTGGTTCGGCATGTCCTTCATGCGCAACGTCATTGCGGCAGGTCATGAACTGGTGATTTTTGGTCAACCGAAGTCCCTCAAAGGGAAGCTGATCATCAGCCATCCCGACTATGAAATCATTGAACCGGGGGGCGATTCCAACGCCCATATGGGCCGAATCACCCCGATTTATCCGGCCACAAGCGGGCTTCAACAGCGCTTTTTGCGAGGCTGGGCTTTTCGCGCAATCTCTCGATTGGACGAGCTCGCAGAAACGGAAACGCACTCCCCGATCGACACGGTTTTGCCGAACTCAGCCCTTGAAGCAGTCGATCCCGGTTCCGCGCCGCCAAACCGTCTCTGGGCGCTCAAGCAAGTCCACTTTCCAGACAGCATGGCTGACATGGAGCGGGCTCGCGAATACCTCGCCTTGGAAGAGTTTGTCGCCATGCAGATTCAGATTTTGCGTCGAAAACAGGCCATCGAAGCAGAAATGGGCGAATCTCATTGCAAGGAGGATCATCTCTTCAACGACTTCCTCGAATTGTTGCCATTCGATCTGACCGGGGCTCAAAAACGCACGATTAAGGAGATTCGAGCCGACATGGAATCCAATCGCCCCATGAACCGCCTCCTCCAAGGGGATGTGGGGGCTGGAAAAACGATGGTGGCCTTTGCCGCGATGCTTTTCGCGGTCGAAGCGGGATTTCAGGCCGCAATGATGGCTCCGACGCAAATCCTTGCTGAACAGCACTTTCTCGGTTTTCAGAAATTCGCGCAAAAGCTGGACCTGAAAGTCAGCCTGCGAACTGGCACCAAGAGTGACGCCAATTTCGCCGATGGAGAACTCTTCGGCGAAGCCCAACCAGATATCATCGTGGGCACCCATGCGCTGATTCACGACAAGGTGAAATTCGAGAACCTGGGATTGGTGGTGGTGGATGAACA
>JBCDHN010000909.1:0-1625 GCA_038749915.1 Verrucomicrobiota bacterium
GAAGATTTTTCCTTCATTGCCCTATCACTTCAACAATCGTCGGAAATCATTGGCCATTTCGGGCGATTTCGGGCATGTCGCCCCCATGCCAGCGATCCAAATACCAGACTTTCTAGCCACAGAGCTGGCCGGCGAGGAAGTCCATCTCCACCCCTTCGGCGCCCTGTTTTGGCCGAAAGCCGAGATTCTGACGGTTACGGATCTGCATTTCGGCAAGGAAGCAAGCTTCAGGAAGGCAGGATTTCCCGTTCCTGATGGCGGTATGCAGGGAGATCTGGCCAAGCTTTCAGTCCTCCTTGAACGGACGAAGTCCCGCCAATTGATCATCACCGGCGATCTCCTTCACGCTCGCTCAAGTTTGACGAACGATGTTACCCACGAAGTGACCGCATGGCGGGACCAATATCCCGACCTGTCGATTCAACTCACTTTGGGAAACCATGACCGGCAGGTTCCGAAGTTCCCCGATCAATGGCGAATCGACATCCACCCGGCACAACTGATCATACCGCCCTTCGTTTTCCAACACGACCCAACTCCCAACGATGATGGCTACGTCATCGCCGGACATCTCCATCCCGTGTTCTCCACTCGGGCGAGGAAGCGATCGGCTTCCCTTCGGCTGCCCTGCTTTCATTTTACGGAAGACTTCGCCGTGCTTCCTGCTTTCGGACATTTCACCGGCGGACATCCCATTGATCGATCCGAGAGCGATCGGGTTTTCGTCATCGCCGATGACCAAATCATCGAAGTTTAAACGGACAGGAAAACGCGCCTTCCCTCTAAAACCGGCCACCCTTCGGGCCATTGACCCACGCCCAGGCAGTTTCAATCGTTTCACGCACGTCTTTGTATTCGGCTTCCCAGCCAAGCACCTTTTTGGCAAGCGATGGATCCGCCACGAGTTCTGGTGGATCCCCTTCGCGACGCTCGCCATACTCGACGGGCGCCTTCTTTCCGGTGACGTCTTCGGCGATGGAGATGATCTCTTTCACGGAAACACCCTTCCCTGTCCCAAGGTTCACGCTGACAGAATCACCGCCTTTTTCGAGATAACCGAGAGCGCTGAGGTGCGCGCGGGCGAGATCGAGAATGTGAATGTAATCACGGACGCAGCTCCCATCAGGAGTCGGGTAATCGGTGCCGAAAACGGTAATTTTCTCTCTCCTCCCAAGAATCGATTCGAGGACAAGCGGTATCAGATGCGTTTCCGGATCATGGTCCTCGCCCAGCAATCCGTCAGGTGAGCATCCACTCGCATTGAAGTATCGCAGCCGCACGCTCTTCAAACCGAACCCGCGCTCGCAGTCTTGAAGAATCTGCTCAAGGAACCATTTACTCTTCCCGTATGGATTGATCGGATCCTGCGGGTGGGTTTCATCCATCGGAATGCGGACCGGATTTCCGTACGACGCGCAGGTCGAGGAGAAGATGAAATTCGAACAACCATGGCGTTGCATCGCATCGATGATGACCAGCGGAGCCGCCGTGTTGTTCCGGTAATACTTCACCGGGTCCGTCACCGACTCGCCAACATCGGCGTAGGCGGCAAAGTGGATAACGGCACTGAACTGATGCTTCGCAAAGAGCGACTCGACCAACTCCTCGTTCGCCATATCCCCTTC
>JBCDHN010000910.1:0-1615 GCA_038749915.1 Verrucomicrobiota bacterium
ACCTGTTCCATTGAAACTATAGTGGGCGACCAGTGCAGCGGAGGCCGAATGAGCACTGAGTATGATGATACCCAGTGTTGTGAGCAATGTCTTTTTCATCACCTTGATTCTTCAGGATTATTGGATTAGGCCCCCAGTTGAGGACACCGGCTGAATAAGTTCGTTGTTCACGCCAATGGCAGGAAATCCAATTTCCTGGAGGCGCTTGAACGGACCGGCGTGTCAAAACGGAGGGGAAGGAGCACGGCCATCGCAGTCGCAATCGACGACGGTATCAGCCTGAAACTCTTTGTTTATTTTTTCCAATGCTAGCGCTTCGGGACCGATTGAACATGGCACCGGTTCTGAAATTCTTGTGACAGATTGCGGAGACTCCTCCCGTGGCAACCCTAAGTAAGGTGACGAAAGCCAGCGTCATTCCGAGCGCTTGATATCGGAGATTGGTCGTTGGAAAGCTAAGTCGGAAACCGCTGGTTGCTGGCAAGTCAATAGAGGCTCGACTTGGCTCCATTCAACTCCCACCAACACTATGGGCGCCTGCAAAAATCATCCTATCCCCCGATCACGACCGGTCGCATTCCGGATCGAGAACTCAGGAATCACCTGAAGAACCGAAAACGATTTCCATGAGGTCAAGGCATTCCAGCCAGAATGTGGCGTCCATGGCCTCATAGCGAATGGTTTTGGGGCCCGTCTGGGTCGTGAAGAGAATGTTGCTCGGTTCCTCGACCAGTTCGTCGAACAAGCGGTTGAGACAATAGCCGTGAATCTCATCCCGGGCGCCGGAAACGGGAGTCCCCGGACCGCCTGTGGCGTGTTCGCGCAGGGCAGCAATGACGAAAGAAATGTCCTTCGCCCCGAGTTCAATATTCAGCGGTTGGGCTGCCTGACGGTGGTCTTCGATGATCGCTGCGAGGCGTTTGACAATCCGTTTCGCCTCCCCTTTCCGATCACCGATTTCCTGCCCGCTATCGGGAGGCAGAAGCTCTGCGCTATCCTCAAAAAGAGGTCGGGCGGTCCTTGGCTCTTCATCGGGCTTCATGGGCATGGGCGCAAACCCTCAAAGCTGCGTGGGATTCGGCGTACCCTCATAGACTTTCGCGGGATCGAAAGACTTGCCGCCTTCGATAAACTGGAGTTGCACCGCGTCGCCGGATTCTGGCTTGAGCGGGACCGCCCGGTAAAAACACGAGCGATAGCCCACATGGCAGGAAGCTTCGTCACCACCGATATCAGGCGGCGTAAGGGTCACTTCGAGGATGACACAGTCCTGATCATCATCGATGAGCATTCGCTGGACGTGTTGGAACATTCCTGAAGTTTCACCTTTTTTCCAAAGCTTCTGGCGTGACCTTGACCAGTAGTGGGCAAGGCCAGTGGAAATGGTGAGGCGGAGCGCCTCTGCATTCATGAATGCGAACATCAACACTTCGCGTGTCTCGGCGTGAGTAGTGATGCAGGGAATACAGCCATTGTCGTCGAACTTGGGGGCGAGTTGGTCGCCTTCTTCGACCTGGGCAACAGAAGTGCGGGGAGCAAAGGGAATTTCGGATGGGACGCTGTCTGACATTTGGAATTATGAGATGGGAATGAGGCCGCCCGGAAAGGCATCCAT
>JBCDHN010000911.1:0-1615 GCA_038749915.1 Verrucomicrobiota bacterium
GATATCGATGTGGCCAACTTCAATGCACCAGGTCAGATTGTAATCTCCGGTGCGGAAGAAGGAATCGACCAGGCGATTGCTGGGGCAAAGGAAAAGGGAATTCGCATCGCCAAAAAACTCGAAGTCGCTGGGGCTTATCATTCCAGGCTGATGAAGAGTGCTCAGGATCAGCTGGTGCCAGTGCTCGGAGAGGCTTCCATGAGTTCGCCGCCAATTCCGGTCTACTGCAACGTGGACGCTCGTCCGGTGACCGATGATGCTGACATCCGCGAAACTCTGGCTCGTCAGGTTTCAGGAAGCGTTCGATGGTCGGAGAGCATTCAAAAGCTGATTGCCAAAGGCCACTCAACGTTTCTGGAGTTGGGGCCGGGTGGAATCCTTGCCGGATTGATGAAGCGGATCGATAAATCGGTGAACGTGATTCGCATCGAAGATTTGGATTCGATTGAAGCGGCAGTTACGGCATTAAGTTAGGCTTTCGGGCCCAAACGGAGTTTCTTGATTTTCGTGATTGTCAAAAAAATGCATCTCCTGTAATCGTCATAGCCCGTGGCCAGCGTGGTCTGACGAAAACGAATGCAAGAAGACAAGGCAGGAAAAATTCTCCGAGAGAAGTTTCCCTATGCCGTGCTTTCCAATATTCCTCTCTTTCGGTCAGATACCCCGGAGGAGCATCTCTACGCCAACCAGGCCGATCATCTGGTTCATCTGCGCAAGGGAGATCACGAAAAACTGGTCATTGTCGAATGTAAGGAGAACGTCCTCCGCAGGTGGAGCTCCGAAAAATCCCGGCCCATCGTCGACAGCAGCAAATACTGGTTTGCTCTCTATTTTGGTAAAGCCAAAGACTCGAAGAAGCAGGTTCGCAATCAGGCGAGAGCCCTCCATCAGAACTTGAATCTCCAGTTCATTGACGGCCCCCGAATCGAGGGCTGGGTTGTTCATTCGGGCAAGCACCCGAAGGAGATCAAACAGAGCTACGACGATGGAGTTCTTTTGATCGCGATGACGGCAAACCTGTTTCGTAAAAAGCTCAAGAGGATGAAGCAGCAGGGATGGAAGGCGGTTTCCGTTTACTCATCCGAATACTTGTCGCAGCTCCATTTGGGGCGGCGGGAAGAGAACTTTCCCCATCCCATCATTATAGATGCGCTCGATCATATAAGGAATTCGAGACTCAGTCTCGACGGCGGGATTTTCACGAAGCTGCGGTTTGGCCAGAAGCGCTCACATTGGGCGATCTCAGGTGCAGCCGGATCGGGAAAAAGCGTTTTGCTGGCCTATTCCATGTGTGTGTTTGCGACGGACTATTGGATTCAGCGCGCACCGGATGGTTCGATTCTCAAGGTCCTGGAGCCGGTAGGCGACAAGTTACCGGCGGCGATGCCCCCACTCAGCGGTCGCCGAATCTATGGGTTCGCCATGAGTTTGGCTCAGGTTGAGGCGCTGAGTCGCTATTTTGATCGATTCCGATCTGAGTTTCAGTTGTTGAACGGTGCCGCACCGGCCATGGCTCCCATCACCTTTGCGCAATGGAATGGTGAGATTCCAGACGACTGCACGGTGTTGGCGATAGACGAGGCCCAAGATCTTTGCCTGATCTCCAAGGCTCAGA
>JBCDHN010000912.1:0-1614 GCA_038749915.1 Verrucomicrobiota bacterium
CGTCGATCCGAATCTCCGAAGCGGGAATTCCAACCTTGTCGAGAATATCGATCGAGGCTGTCCGAATCTCTTCTTCGGTCATATCATCCCGATGGAGCCGAAAAACCTCGCCAAGCTGTTTCCCGATTCTCTGGACCGGATTTAGGGCGGTCATCGGCTCCTGGAAGATCATGGCGATGTCATTGCCCCGAATCTCATGCATGCGATGCTCCGAAGCTTCGAGCAGGTTTTCCCCTTGAAGCCGTATTTCCCCGTTCAGAACTTTCCCCATCGGCTGGGGCAACAGTTGCATGATGCTGAACGCGGAAACGCTTTTTCCACAACCGCTCTCTCCCACGATGCCCAGGGTTTTCCCGCTTTCGACTTCAAACGAGACTCCGTCCACAGCAACTAGTTGACCGCCTTCCGTATCGAAAGCGGTCACCAGATTTTTGACTTCGAGGAGCTTCTGAGAATTTTTGGGCACGAACCTTGATCGAGGTTAGGAAACGGGAGTTTCTACCCCCGTTTCGTGCTCGGATCAATCCCCATCCAAATGGATCGATGTCGATGAGCGCTTTCGCCCGCCCGAATAGGTCGAAACCCGCATTTTACTGGCGATCCGCTGATTCCCAACCTTCCGAATTCCCTGAACTTCCAGTTTCTTGGCCAAACCAGCACGATTGTAGGCGTCCAGCCTCATCAACGCGAGCGCACCTTGCTGAATCCAGATATCGGCATGGGTGTAAGCTCCCTTGCCGGTATTGTTCTGAACCGTCACCACGTAGCATTTCGACACGCCTGTCTTGCCCTCGCGCACATTCGTGACCTTCCACCCCAGTTGATGCACGGTGAGATCCTCCATCGTCACATCGGTGCCACGGAGCTTCTTGGTCAATGCATCGTTGCCTCCATTTGCCTTACCGACGATTACGCGAATGACTTCATTCGGATCTTTGAAGAAGTAGTTCATTTGTCCGTTCTGCGCTGTTTGCAGCACAAACGGAGCTTTCCTTACCCCAATCCCCTGAATCAGCCATCCTTCAAAATTTCCCGTCATCGATGCGATCGACTCCCGTGCTTTCGCGAGCAATTGTTCCGGCGTGATTTGCGTTTGAGCCTGGGAGGAGGAAGCGCCAATTAAGGCTGCCACGACCAAAATGGAGGAAAGGGAGAATCGCATAATCATCTGAAGTGAGGGTTTACTTGAGGTCCTGAATTTCGAGCCAAGTGGTCCCTTGTTTGCGACCACCGATGTAGGATCTCACACGAATGACGTCTGCAATCCAGACATCTTGCATTTTTTTACCGTGACTGACCTCAAAATCCTTGAGCAGTTCCGACTTCGCTGCCCGATCATAGCCCTCCATTTTGATGAGCCCTCCGCTCGCTTTATCAATCCAGACAATCACATGCCCATAAGGACCGCGTTGATCTGGGTTGTCGAGTTTCAGTTTCCAGGCTGGACGGGTTTTGATCAGTTCTCGTTTGTCGATCACCTTGGGATTGGGCCAATACAGGAATCGCATCGCCAAATCTTCGTAGGTTAGATCGGTGCCCCGTATAAACTCCCCATATCGGGCCAGGGCGACCGGCGCATTGCTTCCCTCGACAACTTCCCGCAGAATCAATTGC
>JBCDHN010000913.1:0-1612 GCA_038749915.1 Verrucomicrobiota bacterium
CCGGTCGACTCGATCCCGCCGTCCGCTTTCAACAAGATGCGTCCGCCGCTTCGATCCGAAGTATTGGCCCGGATCGTGCCGCGGTTTTGAACGGCCAACGACATCGCGTTTCCAGTCGAAGCGAGAATCGCTTCCGCTCCTTCAACAGATCCAGTCTCACCCACCGTGATGTGCCCCAATCCGACCGCACCAGAAACCATCACATTTCCATTCCGTCCCTGCTCAATCAAAACCTCACCACCTCGTGCCAAAACCACACGATTATCGATTCCCCCGATCGCGCCATTGATCTCGATGTTGTGAGCTACCACGTAGATCTCGCCCCCGTCAGCAGCTTTGATCGTTCCGTTGGTGATGATGGAAGCCTGACTGTTCCCCTGCAGCAAGACATCTCCCCCGTTCAAAAAGACGTCATTACTCACATCCAAAGTCGAAAGCAGCAATCCACCGACGTCGATCAATCCATTCGGCCCCTGAATAATTCCGTTGGGGTTGATCAGCCAAACCGTTCCATCCGCTTGCAGAAGGCCGTCCAACGCTGAAATCCCAGAACCGGTAACGCGGTTGAGCGAAGCGCCGCTGGTTCCCATATTAAAGATGGTGGATTCTCCTGCTCCGATGGAAAAGTCATCCCATTCGATGATCGATTTGCTGGAACTTTGCAGAATGTTGAGCGTGTCACCGTCCAGATCAAAAGTAACCTCACCGGAAAGGACATTTGCGCCGTCGGGATTGGGGTTGGCGTAGGTCGCGACCGGCAACCAGGCAAAAGACGGAAACAGCGCCAACAAGATGGCTTTCTGTAAGAAGAGATTCTTTCTTAAGAGTTTCATAGCAATGTTACGGGGAATTTTCTCTTTAAGGGGCCTGAACTGAGGGGTTCTGAAGGGGGGCCGCACCTTCTTTAGGCGGCTTTCACCCCAGAATTGTCGCGGTTGTCGTTGGTGTGACGCTCGAAAGGTCCAAATTTTTGCATAATCCAGGGATCCCGACCAATGGCCGGAACCGATCTAGAAACCGGAATCAGCGGCTTTTGTCAATCAAATCAGTGCACTTGGGACAAATCGGACAGTTCAACCCAATAACCATCCGGATCGACCAGGAAAATTTGCCAAGCTCCGTCCGGCCTTTGTTGGGGGCCACGAGCGATTTCCGCTCCTTTTTGGACGAGTTCTTCACGGGCCGCTTCAATATCGGGAACCTCAAACGCGAAATGCGCACCGCGATGATGGGAAATGACTTCCAAATCGAGCCCGCAAAGCAAATGGAGCTCGCGAGTCTCGCCCAATTCATACCAGGCACCCTCGAAATCGAAATCCGGCCGTTTCTTGGGCTTCAGCCCGAGAAGCTCTCCATAAAAACGCTTACTTGCCTCCAGATTCTGGACATGAATCGCGACGTGGTTGAGATCGGTGATCCTCATCCCGAACCCAACAGCGGCACGCCGCCATATGCAACGTGAGACCTGACAGCTGGCTCAACTAGGGAGCGTTCGAAAACCACAGCCGACCTAGCACTGATTTTTAGTCTTTCAATCAGTGGCGCTGATGCGCGGGAGCAAGACGCGGTCTTTTTGGGCCGCAACGGCGTTGCGATTGCGCTCTGTGAGGAA
>JBCDHN010000914.1:0-1608 GCA_038749915.1 Verrucomicrobiota bacterium
CCGAACCCTTTTTTGCCGCCGTTGAGGACTTAAGGAAGCCTGACAGCCGGGTTTTGCTTTTGACCCCGCAGGGGAAACGGCTGGGTCAGTCCGTTGTGGTGTCGCTTTCGGAAGAGCAGCACCTCATTTTATTGTGCGGGCACTATGAAGGCGTCGATCATCGGGTTATCGAAGCGCTGGTAGATGAGGAAATCTCCATTGGAGATTACATTCTGACAAACGGAGCCATCGCTGCCGTCGTATTGACCGATGCGATCGTGAGGCTTCTCCCTGGTGTTCTTGGGGACGAGCGGTCAGCGCAGCAGGAGTCCTTCTCAACTCCGAATTTGCTGGAGGCACCACACTACACCCGCCCTGCGGAGTTCCGCGGAATGACGGTGCCCGAGGTACTGCTTTCCGGACATCACGAAAAAATCGAGAACTGGCGACAGCAGAGGGCGATGGAACGAACCAAAGAAAATCGTCCGGACTTGACTTAAGCGGCCTTGCTGTCTTTGAGGTGTCGAATATCCGAGCCGCCTTCGATAAAAACGAGTTCTTCGGCAATATTTACGGCGTGATCTCCGACGCGTTCCAAAAACCGAACGACAAAGGTCAGGTGCAGATAGATCCGGAGGTTGTCCAAATCACTTTCCATCAAGTCTGTGAAACGCCTGAGCATCTCCTTGTGCAAATCGTCCAGCTTACTGTCTCCGGCGATAACGTCTCGAGCCAGATCGATGTTTCCATCACTGAATGCCCGAATGCTGTCGCGCAGTTGGCGGCAAGCCAGATCGTAAATCGGCTCGATGGTTTTCGTGCCCTCAACCTCGGGCTGCTTGTTGAGTTTGCGGGCTCGCTTTGCAATCCCAACCGCTTGATCGGAAACTCGCTCCAAATCCGTGGCGACTTTGAGTGACCTCAATACCTGGCGGAGATCGGAAGCAACAGGAGCATAGCGAAGTATCAACTCCATGCCCTCCCGGTCGACTTGACGCTCAAGGTCATCCACCTCATCGTCTTTGCCAATTGCCTCGTTGCAAAGATCAGAATTGCGCTCCAAAAGGCCCCTTCTCACGTCCTCAAGATTTCTCTGGGCCAGGCTCGCCATCATCAGCACCGAGCTGCGCAAATTCTGCAGGTCGACGTCAAAGCATGTGAGGGTGTGGCCTTCTAAACTACTCATTGGAATATACTAAACGCATTCTGAACACATGCAATTTGACACCATCGTCACGAAGTCGCCGGGAGTCGCCTAATTCGGGGAGGGAGTCGGGACATCCAGTCCGGCAACATTCAAATCCTTGGCAAGCTGCGGCGTTTGCCCATTCGTGGGAATGGAAGCCAAGACATGATCGTAAGTGGCTTTGCCGACCCCTTCAAACGGGACAAAAAAATTAGCGCCGCTTTGGTGGTCAATGATCCACTCACCGTCATTGGCCCCGGTTGGATGGGTTCGATCCAATTCGGCAGGAACGTAGGAAACAGGATGATCATCGACTTTTCTCCACAAAACTTGCACCAGCTCGATGGCCCGGATCGCGTAGCCACTTTCAGAATCGGAAGATCCATTCGTAGGGGCAACACTCCCTCCTTCGCCTTGTCCGCTGTCCTCGTCTACGGTCGTGC
>JBCDHN010000915.1:0-1603 GCA_038749915.1 Verrucomicrobiota bacterium
AAACCAGTTCATGGTCTTGACCGGCCTGTTTCCCCGGTTCATTGCGAGGCGGGAAGAACGCAAGGGGGCTCCGGGAGTCCTTTATTACGAGGGAGTTGCGCGCGATTCATTCCGTACGGCTGGAGGGCATCCGCTGGCCAGCGAATTCGAGCTGAACGAAGTCTACCAGCTTCTTGCCGAAGAGTTCCCTACGACGCGAAAGGTTCTCAATCGATTGGCCCAGGAATACCTGTTTTTAGGGGCTTGAAGCTCGGAATTTTGGCCGATTTGAAGAAAATCGCGCCTCGGTGACGTGATATAAATGGCGGGGTGTCACTTTTTTGACATTCCGGTCTAACATTTTTCGCTTCACCACGTTACAAATGGGAGGCGGTCTTTTTCTTTTGGAAAAACGAACCGGCTCTCAAACCTCAATCTTCAAGATTCATGTCCTCAATCATCAATGCACTCCGCACCGCGTTGGACTCTGAGCCGGGGAATTGGACGAATCGACTCGCTCTCATCGAAGCGTTGCTCAATGAGGGACAACAAGCGGAGGCAATCGCAGTTCTCAACGAGGTTGAGACGCTCCCGGAAGACGCCGGCTCTCTTCTCAACGCGGCCAGGGCTTATGCGCTGGTTGGTTCCGAGGATGCCGGCAATTTGGTGAGCGCGGTTCTGCAGGCCGATCCCAATCACGCCCAAGCCCATCTGACGATGGCGTTTGTGGCTCATCGGGCCGGGAACCATGCCCTGGCAACGGAGTCGTATGGCAAGGTCAAAGCTCTCGATGCCACGCTTTCGGATGCTGAGCTGGAGCCGATCTATGGCACTGAAGCCGCAGCGCCCGAGCCGCTGGTTGCTCAGGTTATCGAAGACGATGAGCAGGAAGCTGGCGATGCCGTCATCGCAGCTGCGATCCCTGAGCCTGATATTGTTCCGGTTTCGACTTCATCCCCTATCGAGGCTCCAAAAATGGTGCCACCGGTGAAAGTGGAAGATCCTGAGGCGGATGCAGCGATCGAGAACCTCAAAGCCTATGAGGAGGCGCAGAAAGTGGCGGTCGAGAGAGCTCGTCGTCGCGACAAAATCAATTCACTCTTTATCACGATTGTCGCGCACATCGGCGTTGTGATTCTCCTCGGTCTGGTGGTTATGGCCGTTCCGATGGCGGACCCTCCCAAAATTCAAGCCGTCGCAGCTCCTTCAGCCGAAGATACCATGTTGGAGCCTGATAAGGTGGTGAAACATGTTCCTCGCAGCCCGGCTTCAGCCTCGAACGCCATGCCCGACGTGTTGGCGGCGTTCAACACTTCGGACGTTGCCGTTCCGACCATGAAGTTGGACTCCACTCAACCCCCGGCCGACTTCGGGATGTATATGGGACCGCCGATGAGCTTCGGAATGTCGGCGGCTTCTGGTGGTGATGCGATGATTTTTGGGATGAAGGTGGAGGGAGACAAACTCGGCGTGATTCTGGATGTGTCCGGATCAATGGCGGAAGACCTTCCCCTGGTGATTCGTGAGGTGGATCGCAATTTCGACAATGCGCCGATTGTCTATATCAACAATGCACTGGTCAGACCCGGCGGCCGTGAATCCATCATTCAGGCGGTGATTGAGG
>JBCDHN010000916.1:0-1597 GCA_038749915.1 Verrucomicrobiota bacterium
AAAAGGATGTTGGAAAAGGGGTTGGAACGTTGCATCACCCCATCACTGCCGGAGACGAAAAATCATAACAGGTTTTCTGAAAAAACTTCGGGACCTTACCCAAAGGCACCCGACAGATCACCACCCGCAATCTTCGATTAGCCCCTGCAGCGATCCTCCCGATCCCTTCTGAAGATCATCCAATTGGTGGTAGGAGCCTTCCAACGCTTGAAAAGCGCTACATTCTGGATGTGGATGGACAAATGCTTTGCCTGATTTTCTTCCGGATGGTCGGACTTGCCTCTAATCTCGGGGCCGGGGCAAAACCCGCAACGCAGTTCATTTTCTCGGGCCGATCCGATGGGGACGAAGGAGGAGTGGCGGATCTCGATCGCCCCAAAGCCGCGGTATTGAAAGAGACGCTCGATAGTTGGCGCAATGAAAACAGAGCCGATCAAATGCCTCTCAGTTCGCAAATCCAGCAGAAAAGGAACGCGCCATGAAAAGAACGTTGCTAGGCCTGCTTTGTGCGATTGCAACGCTCACTGCCGAGGAACGCCCCAATATACTTCTCATTGTATCTGAAGATAATGGCCCAGAGCTTGGCTGTTATGGTCAGCCGTATGTGAATACACCCGTGCTGGACGAGCTGGCGGCTAATGGAATCCGATTCAATCGGGCTTATGTGCCGCAGGCAGGTTGCAGTCAATCGAGAGCGGCACTTTTGACAGGACTTTACCCTCATCAAAACGGTCAGATCGGATTGGCGACCTGGAAGTTCCGGATGTATGACGAACAAACTCCGAATCTGGTTCGCAGCCTTAAGGACGCCGGATATCGTACCGGTATCATCGGCAAACTGCACATCAACCCAAGCACCGCGTTCCCGTTCGATTTCGAAGCGATTCCGAGTTCCAATTTCAGCCGCAAGCGCCTGTCCGAGTACGCCGTCAAATCTAGAGAATTCATCAATGCGGCGGATGGGCCGTTCTTTCTGAGCGTGAACTATCCCGACGCGCATCGACCGTTTCTCGCGCAGGTAGATGGAATGCCGACCAAGCTGTTGACCGGCGATGATGTCACCCCCTTGGCTTACTTCGGTTTGGATTCACCCGAGCTTCGTCAACAGACTGCGGATCACCTGAATTGCATGAGCCGGCTCGATTCGTTGGTAGGCGATTTATTAAACGTCCTCGATGAATCCGGAAAGCGTGACCAAACTCTGATCGTCTACATGGGCGATCATGGCGCTGACATGCTGCGAGGAAAACGAACGTCCTACGAAGGCGGGTTAAGAGTTCCTCTAATCGTTTCATACCCGAGTCAGATCGAGAAAGGACAAGTTCGAAATGAACTGGTCTCCACGCTTGATTTGATGCCAACGTTTCTGGAGTTGGCAAAAGTGGAACCGCTCGCTGGCCTGGCTGGCCATTCGCTGAGTCCGATGTTTCGCAAACACTCCAAGCAAGATTGGCGGGAGTACCTGTTCACCGAATTTCATCTTCATTCCGCGCATAACTATTTTCCTCAGCGAACGGTTTGCGATCATCGATACAAGTTGATCTGGAATCTGATGCCTGACCAAGAGAATCCCGGCTATGAATTCACCCGACAGAAG
>JBCDHN010000917.1:0-1595 GCA_038749915.1 Verrucomicrobiota bacterium
CACGTCAGTCACGGGAGCTGTTTTGATGGGCTTGCTTGCCGCCCGTAACGCAGGACTCGAAGTGCCGGATGAAGTCGTCGAAAAAGCCCTCGGATACTTCAAACAAAGCACGGGCCCAACCGGCATGGTCGCCTACACTGGCGGTCTGGGAGGCATGGGTGAATCCATGAACCGTTCGGCGATCGGTGCTCTGGTTTATGCCGTGGGCAAGAAAAAGGATTGGCCGGAATACGGAGCTACGCTGAAGCACATCACCGATCGGCTTGAGCACCCGGAAAGTGGGTATCCCCATTACTTTCGCTACTACATGGCTCAGGCACTGTTCCAGGGAGACTTCGAATCGTGGCAGACCTGGAATCGGGAAACGGCTCGACTTCTCAGTCAGATTCAGCAGGAAGATGGAAGTTTTCCTGGCAGCCACGGCGAGGCATATGGAACCGCGATGTCGATGCTCTCTCTGGCTCTCAATTACCGTCTCTTACCCATCTACGAGCGATGAAATCCATGTTCTTGAATCATCGCCAAAGCCGACGTTCCAGCATTTTTGTTAGCCTGCTGTCACTTGCGCTCTTTCAGTTGTCTCCAGCCATGCTGGCCCAAACCTCAAACCTGCCGGGCGAGTTGGTCTGGACCAATGGCGACAAGCTGGCCGGCTCGTTGGTGGGAGCGCAAAACAACCAGATCCACTGGAGTTCTGACATTTTCGCGGAGCCCATTGTTCTCGACACCTCTCACCTCGAATCGATTGAGTTGTTCTCGAACAAGGAAGTCTCTTCTGCCGGACCTTTCCGAGCAAGTTTGGTAAACGGAGACGTGATTCATGGTTCGCTCGTGGATTTGAATGCCACCTGGATCACGATGAAGAGTCCGCGTCATGGCAGCGTGAAGATCAAACGCGATCATGTGATTCACCTCCGCAGGCTGAACCATCCCTCGCTGATTTTCCTCGGACCAAACGGACGCGAAGGATGGAGCGTGCAGAGTCGGCGCACCAGCGTCAACTTCTGGGGAATGCGTCCCGGTGGAGGCCTTTATTCGCCTCGTTGGCGTTCGGAACTGTTTCGTCGGCTGGTCTATCCGGAGAAGGTCGAGGTGGAGATCATCCTACGTTCCAGTGAACGTCCCGAATTCACCATCGCCCTCGATCAACGACTCGAAACCACCGCTCGTCTCGAAACCTGGGATGATGAGTTGGTGGTAACGCGAGGAACGGAGTTTTCCTCGGTGATGACGCTGAGCAAGAGCGACCGAACCGTGCATCTTCGATTGTTCTGGGATCGTCAGGCGGGCGAAATGTTCATCCATTCGGGCGATGGCACGCAGCTTGCCAGATTGCCTGCCAAAACCGATTCCAACTCCGCCAAGAACGACGCGTTTTACCTGCTGAACAAGGGAATTGATATGGAGCTGGGCAAGTTGCGAATCTCAAAATGGAATGGACGTCCACCAGTCAAGTTGAGGAATGATCAGGGTCATGTCCTCCTCCTCGATGGAGAGTTTGCCTACGGCGCTGTAACCGGTTTAACCGCAGCCGATGGCAGCATCACCCTCGCCGGCGGCAAGAGAGTCCCCCTCGACCGCATCGACACCATCCA
>JBCDHN010000918.1:0-1593 GCA_038749915.1 Verrucomicrobiota bacterium
CCGAGAGCTTCAAAGTCGATTTGCACGGTGTAGAGGTGCCAGGAAATTTCATCCAATTCTTCGGGGCGAAGGAGGGCGGGAGTTTTGATCCACGGGAGGTTTTTGAAGGCTTCGTTGTATCGTTTAACGATGGCACGGCGTCGTTCAATGAACCCTGGAAGTTTGGCGAGTTGGCTGAGGCCGAGGGCGCATTGGAGGTCGGTGATGCGATAGTTGTAACCGAGCTCGGTCATTTCGTAATACCACGGGCCTTGTTCCGACAGAACTGGCGAGGCGTCTCCCAATCCCTGAAACTCGGCGGTTTCCCGTGTCATGCCATGAGTGCGCAGGAGCCGGGCCTTGGCGGCGAGGTCGTCGCGGTCAGTGACCAGAATTCCTCCTTCACCAGTGGTGAGGGTTTTGACCGGATGAAAGCTAAAGGTGGTGATGTCGGCCCACGGATTGCTTCCTTGGCGGTAGCGTTTTCCATCGACGATGAACCCTCCGCCGGTGCCGTGGCAGGCATCCTCGATCAAGATCGCGCCGTGCTGTCGGGCGACTCGGGAAATGGCGGGAAGGTCCGCCGACTGACCAGCATAAGCAACCGGGATCACTGCTTTGGTGTCGGGTTGCCAGCCGGACTCCAATGCCTTCGGGCAGAGGGTGTAGCTTTCTGGATCGATGTCGGCAAAGTCTGGGATCGCTCCGACAAAAGCCGCGCAATTCGCGGAGGCAAGGAAGGTGTTCGGGGAGGTCACCACGCGATCGCCGGGCCCGACTTCCGCGACCAATAGAGCGAGGTGAAGTGCAGCGGTGGCATTGCAAACCGCGACGGCGTGTTTGGCACCAAGGAACTCGGCGAAGGCTTTTTCAAATTCTTCAACCTTTGGGCCACAGGTCAAGAAGTCAGACTGCAGGGTCTCGCAGACTGCATCGATGTCAGCCTGATCGATGAGTTGTTTGCCGTATGGGAGAAAGGAATCCGGCATGTGAAAAGCGGCGGTCTAGAGCGGTTTGAAATTTGGGTCGCAGTGTTGTACGATAAGTCTACGAAGTTGTTCGACCGTCAGCCATTCGGTGTTGTCCCCGGACGAGTAGCAGAATCCATCAGGCACGGTCCTGGCATCGTAGTGGCTCAGGTAACGGGACATGGTGTCTTCAAACGAGGCCCCCATCGAGTTGGGCACAATGACGTAGTAGTCGTTGGCTTCGATGGTGTTAGGCGAATCACTCGAAGTGATCATTTCCTCGTGAATCTTCTCTCCTGGGCGGATCCCGACAAGCTTCTGCTCACAGCTGGGGGCGATTGCTTCGGCCACATCGGTGATGCGGTATGAGGGAATCTTGGGCACAAAAATTTCCCCTCCGAGAGCATGGCGCAGCGCGTAGAGCACCATGTCGACTCCCTCATCGAGTGAGATGTTGAAGCGGGTCATCGCGGTGTCCGTGATGGGGAGCACGCCGGACTTTCGCTGTCCCATGAAAAAGGGAATCACCGAACCACGCGATCCCATCACGTTGCCGTACCGCACCACCGAAAAGTTGAGGTCGCGATTCCCGACCATGTTGTTGGCGGCAATGAAAAGCTTGTCTGAACAAAGCTTGGTCGCGCCG
>JBCDHN010000919.1:0-1589 GCA_038749915.1 Verrucomicrobiota bacterium
CCCACATCCACAACGCGGCGTGGTGGCCCCAAACCGCCAACGGCAAAGTGCAAAAGCTCTTCATCGCCTTCAGCTTTTGGAATCCGGGAGATTTCAAGCTGGTCGAAGTCTCCGGCCTGCCATTGGCATGGTTGACGGCTTCCAAGTAGGCGCTCGACCGTTGTCAGGGCAACTGGTAGGGCGGGATTTGAATCGGGTAAGCAAACCGGGGATGCGTAGTCCAATCAGGGTGACGCATCCTCTCGAAATTTCCCATGCTCAATAGCGTTGTAGAGGAGCGACTTCCGAGTGAACCCGAGGTCCGAACGATCGGTTTTTCGGAATCGTGTTTCCGATTCATCCTCAAGTTGCTGATGCTAACAGTGCTTGTGGTTGTTTCTCTGCCGTTTTGGCTCCTCTACGCTTTAGGGTGTTTGATTTGGGGGATTCCTCCAAATGTTCCCAAAGGTCGCCAGTTCCTGCGTTATGTGGGATTGACGCGCACGGTTCAACCTCAGCAGCCAGAGCTATCATTTCGTTCGCGCTGCTGGTTAGCCCTGAAACTTGCCGAAAAATTCTTAACGGTGCCCTTTCATGGCTGTGCCTGGTTTCTCGATGAGCTGCTCTATGGCGGGAGGCTGAGCGGGGAAAGTGTGGAGGCTCCGTTGATTGAGATCAGCGCTGGGCGAAGTGGCAGCACTCAGATTGCGCGTTATCTTGAAAGTGATCCTGAACTTGTGGCTCCCAATCTGCTGCAAATCATGATTCCCTACCTATGGGCTTGGAAGTTGGCTCGCCGATTCCTGAATCGAGACAGCGTCAGGGAAAAAGCTCGAGCGAAAATCACTGCGATGATGCCACCTGAAGCCGTAGAACGCCACGAACTTGACCCGTTTCGAACCGACACGTTTGATGGCGCACTCTATTCCTTCCACCTTAACCATCTCGCACCCAGTTTGGGGCCGCAAACGATGATCGAAGACTTCAATTTCGCGAAATCGGCGGCTCACAACAAGGAATTGTGGGAGGAGACGTTCGTAGCACTGACCGATCGGATTGCGAGAAAAACGCTTCTTTTCGCGCGGGATACGAGAGAGGAAACCCCGCTTCGATTTTTCGTAAAAGGGCACTTCCTTTGTGGGGCGGAAGCTCTGAAGCGGAAATATCCAGATGCGGTGTTCCTTACCGTGATTCGAGAGCCAGCGCCTCGGTTCAAAAGCGCGATCAACTATCTCCGGGTGAATCCTTCTGATCCGATGTTGGGCCCGGTACCTTGGAGCTGGCTTACCAAGGCGATTTTGCGGACTGAGACGGATTATTGCGAAGTGGAGAAAGAGTGGTTTGGCAAACAGGATGGGGCGAACCGGTGTGTGATTCGTTTTGCCAGCTTTGTCGAGGATCTGGAAGGCACGATGGCAAAAGTATATCGCGATTGCCTCGGGCGAGACACCGTTCCCCGCCATGTTCCGACAGCACATCCATTGCGAGAACGCCAGCATTACTCCGTCGATCGGTCGCTAGCCGAGTTGGGAATCAGTGAAACTGAACTGAATGTTCGATTGACGGCCTACCATGAGTGGTGCCAACAAGATTCCTGAGCTTGGGCGGAC
>JBCDHN010000920.1:0-1580 GCA_038749915.1 Verrucomicrobiota bacterium
CGGTCCGGATAAAGAGATTTCCCTGGGAAATTGCGATGCTCGAACGGGGAAGAGTGCTCCAGGTTTCGCCCATTTCCGCATGATGGAGGAGCTTGTATTCGTCCCCGGCGGCAACCACAAACGCGTCACCCAGCTGGTTGAGAAGGTAGATTTTCCCGTCGCCGGCAGTTGGAGATGCCTCCAGTTTTTGGCGATTGATGCTGCTCGCAGCGATTTGCTCGCTGTAGATGACTTTGCCGGTCTTAGGGTCGAGACAAACGAGCGCCTTGGCGTCGCTGCTGAGGACGTAGAACCTTCCCTGATAGTAGAGGGGCGTCGAGACGTCGCTGGTAATGGGCTGCTCCTTGCTGACTTCGCTAACCCATGCCAGGGCCGAATCCGCTAGGTCGCCATTCAGTCCCGCTTTTACCGCGAAAATGGGATTCTTTTTCGGGGCGCAGGCGAGAATGATGCCTTCGCCGTAAACGGGGGAGGGAACAACCCTCCACCACTTTTCCCGTTCAGGATTCCACGTTCCCCAGCGCCAGAGTTCCCTGCAATTGTTATCCAGGTCATGACCAGTGATGCAGTCGCCGCCGACGATGATCAACTCGTTGCGGCCGTCGACGTTTGCAATAATGGGGGAGGTGAATGCTTCGCGGGACTCCATCAGGGCATTGGAAGGACGAAGTTGGCGGAAGGCCTCTTCCCCGGTCTTCACATCAAGCGCCAGATGAAGGATTCTGCGTTCTCCAATCCGCGCCCTTCAACAGGCTCATCACGCTGCAAAATCTGGAGATACAGTTTGTCTCCATGAAGCACGGGGCTGGAAGAAAACGTCCATCCGAAAGCGAAGCCACCAACGCGTTCGGCAATGTCGCCGGACCAGAGTTCGTTGCCCTGGAAGTCGTAAACCCCGATTTGACCGTTCCCGAAAAAGAAGGTCACGGTCTTTCCATCGGTCACCGCGGATGGGGCAGCATAGTTACTCCGCTTATCCTTTCCGACTCCTTGAAATTCTTTGCGCCACAGTTCCTTGCCGGTTTTGCGATCCAGCGCCAAGCCAACGGAGTTGGTTTCGCCGTTTGCGGAAGTCAGAAAGACGTGATCGTCCCAAATTACCGCGGTCGACGAGCCTGGCCCGGGCAAGGTGGTCTTCCATTTGACGTTCTCGGTTTTGGAAAACTTCTCCGGGAGATTGGTTTCGCTCGAGGAACCGTCTTGGTTCGGGCCGCGCCAGTTTGGCCAGTTCTCCGCTGATAGCTGAGAACTCGAGAGCAGAAGTAGTGCAGTAAGCGAGGAAAGGCAGGTTTTCATTGGAGGGTTGCTTGTCTCAGCATCCTTTGGCAATCGTTGGCGGCTGTCAAGTGAGCGGCGACTCGCCTTTCCTTTACATTTCGACCCTCTTGACCACCGGTCGGTATTAGCTATGGAATGAGCTGTCAGATCCCTTGCATCCCGCTCTTACCATATTTATCCAGCTCGTTACGGCTTGGTGGCTGATCCAGGCTGGTTACGGCCCTCTCAAGGCTTGGCTCTCGCGTAGGCTGCTGATTCGTCAGCGGAACCGGCTGGAACAAGCGTCTCCGCAATTTTCTCAA
>JBCDHN010000921.1:0-1577 GCA_038749915.1 Verrucomicrobiota bacterium
GGGCGGTTTGGGCCTTTAGCTGCAGTGGTGATGGCTGGGGATCCGCACCGGTTTCCCTTAGCGTGTTCAACGGAGGATTTGAATCCGGAGTTTCCTCAGCTGAATTCGAGTATCCCACCTCGCCGGGTAGGTGGACGGGAGACCCATCCGAAATCGTCACCAGTGGAGATCAAGGAATCGTTGCCCCCGAAGGTCAGCGGATGCTTCGCTTTCAAAAGACCTCGAACGAGGTTCGTGAAGGCAAGCAACAACGCGCCAATCGCTGGCAGATTGTCTTGTTGGAGGGAGTGAATCCGGATCAAGGTCCGATCATTGCAACTGCCCAAGCTCAGTTTAATCGGGTAACAGGAGGTCCTGACACTGACACCCAGATGCGGGTGGAGATCGCCGCTTTTGCCGGATCTCCTGCGACGACCGAACAACAACTTGACTCCGTGGACTTCCTGACCCGCACCATTTCACGGGTGGAGATCGATGGCGATCCTTCAAGCTGGGAAACCATTGCGGCAACCATCCTGGTTCCTCCGGGAACCAAATTTCTCCTGATCGGCTTGGCCGCGAACGAGAACGTCCGCAACAACCCACCGGATGAGATCGAATTTGATGGCCACTATGTCGATGCGGTCGAACTCACACTCACTCAGGGAACCCTTCCCAATTCCAAACAGAAACGCCAATTGATCCTTACCCAACCCCCTTCATGAAGCGACTCACTCAATACCTTCTCGTTGTTCTCATCGCCTGGCCTGGTCTGGCGTTGGCAGCGTTATCTCCAGAAGAAAAACAGATGGGTCTGGCCATCCGAACTTCGTTGCAGGAGGCCGGAACCGCCTTCAAAGCAGACAATCATCAACTCGCTGGAAGCAAGATTGAGGAGGCCATGCAGCAACTCGATCTGGCTACCCAAACGGGTTCGGCAGAACTCTTCGACGCGCTCTTGCCCATGATTGGGCAGTTGGAGAAGGCACACGCGTTGTTGATCTCCAAGGGGGAGGACTTATCACCTTTCGAGCGTCCGCTCCGCCCCGCCAATCCCCATGGTGATCCGGCCGCCGAGGCGAAATATATCGATCAGTTAATCGCCGCGAAACTGAAGGAAACAGGGCAGGCTCCCCTCCCACCGGCTAATGATGAAGTCTTCCTTCGTCGCATTTATCTCGACCTGGCCGGGCGCATTCCAAGCTACGAGGAAGCAGAAGCCTTTCTCAGCGATTCAGATCCTGACAAGCGTGCCAACCTGATCGATACGCTTCTCGATTCCCCGGCTTACGTCAGCAACTACCTCAATTTCTGGAGCGATATCCTGCGCATCCGAAGCAAGCTGACGAAGAACAACTCGGGCCAGCCGTATCATGACTGGGTGCGCAAGGCGCTGATGCAAAACAAGCCCTATGATCAGTTTGTCAGCGAGTTGATTACCGCACGGGGCTATCTCTGGGAAAACGGGGCCGCCGGGTTCTATATTCGCGACAACGGAATGCCCTTGGACCACCTCGCGATGGCATCGCAAGTCTTTCTCGGCACCCAACTTCAGTGCGCTCAATGCCACGATCATCCCTACGATGATTGGACCCAGA
>JBCDHN010000922.1:0-1574 GCA_038749915.1 Verrucomicrobiota bacterium
CTACCGATTGGATTGACACCATCGCGGGAATTAAAATCGCCCGACGCGTTGCCATGCCTGATGAGTCGGGCGAGCGCATCTACCTCCTCGACTCTGTTCCGATCAATCATCACTATGTTCGGCTCGAATTGGTGGGCGCAATCGCCGACGCCCTCCTTCAGCAGGACGATCACCGAGACCGGACGGGTGGGGGAGCCAACGAACAGCCCCGGCAAAACGACGACGCTCGCCGTGCCCGCGATGCACTCCGGCAGGGAATCCGGACTGTGACTATCTATCGCTATGCCAGATCTCGCGGCATCTCTCCTGGTGCTCAGCCTCCCGCCGACTTTATTCTGCAAGGGGAAGATGGGCCCTCCACTTCGATCGAGTTTTACAATTGGCAAACCCTGCCCGGTGAAGTCGGTCCCTTTTTTGTCGATTTTCTTGTCGGCTCCACTGGTCCACTTTCCGGAACCGTTCCCGTCCTTGCCCGGCCTCCGTCCACGACGATGGAAATCTTTCGTCCGCGTTGGTATGAGGATCCCGCCCTCTGGCGAGAAGATCCCGTTCCTGGCGACTTTGCCGATGACCTGATCGAAATCCGACCCATCCTCACCGATGTCCTTGGAATCGGTAGCCTCGTTCCCTGGCTGGCGAAGCTTTATCCATTTGATGTTGCCAAGACCCTTGTAGGTGGCTGGGTAGGCGATCGGTGGGCGCTCTGGCAGTTTCCCGATGGTTCTTCCGCCCTTTTGTTGGAGATCCGTTGGCAGGATGAGGAATCAGCGCTTCAGTTTCTCGAAGCCGCTCCCATCCATCCTTCCCAACACCTTTTACCCCACGAAACTGGAAGTCATAGGGTGCGACTGTTGCGATCGACTTCATTGTCCGCTCTTGAACAACTGACCTTGACCTTGTCGGCTAATCGGTGAGGGCAAAATCGGATTTTTGGAGAATCGCAATAGGGCGCCCCAATGTGCTTGAATATTGCTCGAGTCCGCATAACGGTCCCCCTAACCTAGCCATCAGCCCTAAAGATCCACCTCAAACTCCTCAGACAAAACCGTGAGCGATACCGATATTCCCGCCCTCTTCGAAAAATGGAACAGCGCCCTCCAAACGGGGGATCCCAAACAGGTAGCGGCCCTTTACGAGACCGATGCGATCCTGTTGCCAACCGTGTCGAACAAGGTTCGTCACAATCACGAAGAAATCGAAGATTACTTTGTCCACTTCCTCGCCAAAGGACCATCCGGCAAGATTGACGAGTCCAACGTTCGCACCTTCGGCGAGCTCGCCATCAACTCCGGTGTCTACACCTTCAACTTCAAGGATGGAGCTGTCGTCCAAGCCAGATTCACCTACGTTTATCGGTGGAACGGTCAGAATTGGTTGATTGTGGAGCATCACTCCTCGGCAATGCCCGAGTGATGAACGGCAAATCAGGTGTTGAGGAAGCTCAGCATTTACACTTGGGAACGATAACGCCGCTCAGGAACCCGCACCGGCGCGTTGAAAGTTTTCGTCGGTGAAGCCCTTGGTGAGGCCAAAGACCTTCTCGGGGTTGTTTTTCCACATCTGGTAGTCGGTGA
>JBCDHN010000923.1:0-1571 GCA_038749915.1 Verrucomicrobiota bacterium
CGTTTCCAAAACGTATAAACGCTGCGACGATAGAGACTTTCGCCCTTGTCAGGTTTGATGGGTTTGAATGAGACTTCCAAGTCATAGGGTTTCACCGAGGGGCCACCCATCGTGGCAGACAGCAAGCCGCTCACGGCGAGGGCATTGTCGCGAATCATCTCAGCAGGAAGGCGATCGCTGGGACTGCGCGCCAAAAGCAGGTTCTCAGGGTCTTTCTCACTGTTCTCCGGCGAAACCAGAGATTCCTGACGGTAGGTTGCAGACAACACCATTTGTTTGAGGAGATGATGAAGATTCCAATCATGCGCGATAAAGTCTCGAGCCAACCAATCGAGCAAATCGGGATGGCTGGGCGGCTTCCCCTGACTGCCAAAGTCTTCCGAAGTGGAAACCAAACCACGTCCGAACATCATTTGCCAATACCGGTTTACGGTAACACGTGCCGTAAGCGGATGATTGGGATCGGTTAGCCATTTTGCCAAGCCAAGACGATTGCGCGGCAGCGATTGCTCCATCTCCGGTAGCACGACGGGCGTGTTCGCCTCAACCGGCTCTCCACGATTCGAATATTCGCCGCGCTCAAGAATAAAGGTCGGGCGATTTCCTGGCATCTCACGCATCACCATGATCTCGGGAATCGATTTGGCAATTTGACTGCGCTTCTCGCGGGCTTTTTTCAGGGAAGGCGAGTAAGGCGGAACCACCTCCACAGCGGTCGACGAGAGTTGCACTCCAGCCAGCTCCCAAATTTCTGCCGTGGACAGTTGGCCGCTGTAGACCCTGAACTCATCCACGAGACCGTTCTTAAATCCCTTGTCCCTCATGCGTTGCCCGAGGCCGACAAACGGATCACCTCCTCCGGTGATTTCACGCGTTAGGTTGTCGCGAACGACCTCGGTATCGGCTTGAGAACCATTGACATGAAACCGAAGTCCGGCAGCCTGACTTGATCCGTCGTAAGTTACAACAACGTGGGTCCAAGCATTGACCGGAAGCCGCTCTTTCGTCTGAACCCGAATCGCGTTGCCCGGCCAGAAATGGATCAAAGCAGCGGAAAGGTAACCGTCTTCGATCAGGACTTCGTAGCCCCGGCTGGCGGCATCCGTCCATGCTTTTGATCTCCGAACGACAACAGCCCGTTCTTTCTCATCCGGGGTCTTGATCCAAAGGGCGATGGAAAAGGATTCGTCTCGTGTAAAGTCCCCGACTCCTTTGGGCAGGTTCACGGCATCGTCACCGGTCAACCGAATCGCATTCCCAACTTTTCCCTCCACAATCGTATTGTTCGCATTGCTCGAAGCCGGTTGCTTGGAATTCGCCAGGTTTTCGAGCTTGGTGCCATTCAATTCTTCGAACGAAAGATGCGCCATCAGCTTTGCTTCAGCCGCTTTTGCATCGTCCAAGGAAGCGAGCGGACTCTTTTCGAGTCGCTCGATCTCTGCTTCCACCTCCGCCAACGCGTTTTCCTGGGCTTCGCTCGGCAACTCCAAGGTCGGTGTGGGAACGGACGAGGTGAAAAAGGCATAGAGCCCGGCTTCATCGATGTTGTTAAAAAAGGCGCTCAAGGCGAA
>JBCDHN010000924.1:0-1564 GCA_038749915.1 Verrucomicrobiota bacterium
CATCCGTGAGGCGCTCAAGCTCCGACTGGTCCAGGGTGGGCTCAATACCAAAGCCTTTCGTGCCACGCTGGATGAGCTGAAAATCTCCTATGACTACGAACAACTGCCGGGCGAGGCAAGCGACTATCCAGAAGATTCTTCTTGTCTCAATAAAAAGGACGCTTCCAAAAAGTTCCTGCACAATCCGAAATGCATGACGGAAGGGGAGTGGGGCCGGAACACCTGGGCATTCATTGGGAATCACACGCCCTGAGTCCGCGTAATTGGTCGTCTTGTCAGGAAGCTTGCTCCTCTGTTCTTGTTTCACTCGGCCATTGAAACATAGAGGAAGTAGGCGCCCCAGGTAGCATCATCGGTGTCAGAAAAGGTCGCTTCGAGATCGTAACTGCCAGCTTCCAGGTTGAGTTCAATCACTGCTTGGTCATCCGTCAGGCTGAGATCGGTTTGTGCGGTCCGGTCACCTATTTTCAATGCTGCCTGACTCGCTCCAATCGCTTTTGATGCTTCACGGGGGTAGCGTCGGAGTTCGAAGCGATAGCGAGCATCTTTGGCGACTTCAACGGCCCAGATTCCCGATGATTTGCGGTTCATGTGTCCTCCTCCCCAAGGGCTGGCACCCTGATACCAGTCCATTCCGTTGAGCCTTGTATCTTCGATTCCGAGAAGATGACGGCTTAGAATTTCCTGCGGTTCGGGAAGGCTGTTCCAAAACGCATCGTAGCTGGCATTCAGTTGGGTGAGCACTTCCGGATGACTGCTGGAAACTTCCGCGTCTCCATTTTCAAGGTCGTAGAGTTTGTCTCCGTCGATGAGGCGCCAACGCTGGGTTTTAACCACTGTATTGTTCCATTTTTTGCGTTCGCGGCTGCGCGGACATTGCACAATCAATTCACGATCATCGGACCAGCGTGCTTTGCCTGCGAGCAACGGTTTCAGGCTGCGGCCATCCAGATTTTGGGGGATCGGAAGCTCGCAAAGGTCGAGGATGGTTGGCGCCATGTCGACCATGCCGGTGAGCGCATCGTTGCGCCTGGGAGATTGTGTGACCGGGGGATAACGCATCATGCAGAAAACGTGATGTCGTTCGTCAAAGGACTTCGATCGAGGATTCTCCGGTGAATTGGCGGGGGCGCCGCGGTTTCTCATTCCTTGATCGGTGGCGAAGATCACGAGCGTCTTATCACTCAGACCAAGTTCATCGAGTTGCTTTAGCGCTCTTCCCACATTGTCATCGATGTTCTCGATCATGGATAGCAAAGACAAATCCTTGACGTTGCCATCACGTTCCGTGATTCGCTTCGCGACTTCGGGATGGGACTTCCAGGGCTTGTGAGTCGCCGGTGTCGAAACAAAACAGAAGAAGGGTTTTTTCTGGTGCTTGTCGATGAAGGCCATCGCATGATCGAACAACACGTCCGACGAAAACCCCGCTGTTTTCACCACATTACCGTTATGCCAGTAACTGTCGTCCAGGTGATCGTTTCCATAGTAGTCTTCCATCTGTCCGATGCCGCCTCCTCCGTGGATAAACGTCTCTTCGAAGCCGCGATGCTCGGGCAGATGA
>JBCDHN010000925.1:0-1560 GCA_038749915.1 Verrucomicrobiota bacterium
GCCGGTTGGTCAACCGGCAATGCCAAGTCTTCATAGGTCAGCGGAATATCGGGTTGACGCGTTTGAGTCGGCGCGGGCGCCGGATCCCACGTCGGCAGTGAATCGAGGGATGGAGTGACTGCAGCCATCTGCACCGGATCCGTGCTGGGATGGCTGTCGAGCGCAGAATTCGAGGGACCGGAAACGGCCGCCGGTGCAATGGATGCGTCCTGAGAAGACTGGTACCGACGAAACGGTAGCGCAGCCAACGTACCGCCGGACACAATCAGGACACCAAGTGTCAGAGTTCTCAATGGAGGGCTCGGAGCTGGGAGGAGCGAAAGAGCGACCCCGCCGAGCCAAATAGAAAGCTGGGCGAGACGCGACCACCAGCTTCGTCCTTGAATGCTAATCAGATAGCTTCATGCTATGGGATTGGGTATCGGCTTATCGCCTTTCACACAGAAGCGACTTTTTTTCAAATCCAGTGGAATCTGGCAAAAACAGGCGAATGACCCCGCCCTTCGTCGATCTCGCCGTGGCTGATACCATTCTCCCAATCGTTTCGCCTTACCAACGCTCGGTTTTTGCGACGGAAGGCGATGTGCCAGACTTTGCTAGGTCGAAGCCACCTCACGTCAGATCAGGAACATGGAAGCCGGGATTGTTGGATTGCCGAATGTTGGCAAAAGCACGTTGTTCAATGCGCTGACGAGTTCCCAAGCTGCGCAGAGTGAAAACTATCCGTTTTGCACGATCGAACCGAATGAAGGGATCGTCAACGTGCCAGATGAGCGGTTGGGTCGAATCACCCAATTCATCGTGCCGGAAAAGATCATTCCCGCCACGTTGAAGCTGGTCGATATCGCTGGGATCGTGAAAGGAGCCGCTGATGGTGAAGGACTGGGAAACAAATTCCTCAGTCATATCCGGCAGGTTGACGCGATCGTTCAAGTGGTTCGCTGCTTCGAAGATCCGGATGTCATCCACGTCGCCGGTCAAGTCGACCCCATCTCCGACATCGAGACGATTGAGACCGAGTTGATGTTGGCTGACATTCAAACACTCGAAAACGCTCTTCCCAAGGCACAGCGTGCGGCTCGCGGAGGCGATAAAGAAGCGAAGTTGCGAATCGAAGTCATCGAGAAGTGCAACCAGCATCTTGCCGCTGACGCACCCTTGAGAACTCTAAGCCTCGGAGAGGCGGAATGGACGGCGGTTTCCAGCTACGGATTGATGACAGCCAAGCCGATTCTCTACGTCGCCAACGTGGATGAGACGGATTTGGAAGGAAAAAATCCGCTGGTGGATAAACTTCGTGAGCATGCCAACCAAAGCGGTGCCGGTGTCGTCTGCGTTTGCGCTAAATTAGAAGCAGAAATCGCCGAACTGGACGAAAAAGATCGCGCCGAAATGTTGGCCGAAGCGGGATTGGAATATCCGGCACTCAGCCAGATTGCTCGTGAGGCGTACCGTACGCTCGGGCTGCAAAGCTATTTCACCGCTGGTGAGAAAGAAGTACGAGCGTGGACGATTCCGGTCGGAGCGACAGCTCCCGAAGCAGCCGGGGTGATCCATACC
>JBCDHN010000926.1:0-1552 GCA_038749915.1 Verrucomicrobiota bacterium
ATGAGCCGAGCATTACTCCGAGCCAATCCGCCAAGAAGCCTGGCCTCATCACGCATTCCGCGTTTCCAGGAAAACACGAGAGATCCGTCTCGGTCAATCGGCCAATCCCGCGCTTCCCAACCTTTGGACCTGCGAAAATCTTCCGAAGACACTTCGCCGGAGTTCACGCGACGAGCTTCCTCCATCACCGCCTCCATCCCCTCCTCGTCCTGAGAAGCGAGCATCGAAAGTCGCAACTCCTTGAGACGTTCCAAGTACTGATCCCGAATCGCACGTCTCTTGGCCGCAGTCGCTTGTTGAATCTTGGCCGCTTCCTCGCTCAGTTTCGCCCGCACCTGGCCGATTCCCCGAATTGCAGTATCGCCGACCCTGTGCTGCGTTCGAGCCAATTCTGCTTCTTCCCTTGCGACCGCAGCATTCACAGAATCGCCTTTCTCCTCGAAAGCCGTCGCCAGCCGCTCCACGGCCACCGCATATTGCTCAAACAGCTTCTGTTTTCGCTCCTCAAACGGCTCACTCGCAATTTCCAGCATCGCTTCATACTGCCCCTTCATCACTTCGAGAGAAGGCTGCGCCCCAACGGGCGATGACAGGAAGAGGGAGAGAATGAGAGTGGAGAGGGAACGCAGATTCATCAACGGGCTTTGCTGAACCAATGCCAAAAACAGGTTTTCACCTTAAGATCTTCGCGCTTTGGTCCGAAGTTATGTGGAAAGGCCGTTTTGAAACTGAAACTTCTGATCTTGTTCAAAAGCTGGGTGAATCAATCTCTTTTGACTGGCGACTCTATCGCCATGACGTGCGTGGATCGATCGCCCACTCCAAGGCGTTGCTTGCGGCCGGAATCCTGACCAAGGAAGAACAGGGAGCCATTGAAAAGGGGCTCTTGGAAATTCGGGACGAAATCGCCAAAGGAGATTTTGAGTTCAGAATCGAGCTCGAAGACATCCATATGAACATCGAATCCGCCTTGACGGCACGGATCGGAGCCGCCGGTGCCAAACTGCATACCGCGCGGAGCCGAAACGACCAAATCGCGCTGGATTCGCGTATGTACTGTCGCGACGAAGTCTCGGAAATCCGCCACCTGATTTCGGGGATGCAAAGCGCCTTGCTCGATGTGGCCGAACGCTTTCCAAACGCCGTTGTGCCCGGCTACACCCATTTGCAGCGCGGCCAACCCGTTCTCTTTGCCCACCATCTCCTCGCCTATGTCGAAATGCTGAGTCGAGATGGTGACCGCCTCGCCGATGCAACTACCCGCATCAATGTCATGCCACTGGGTTCGGGTGCCCTCGCAGGATCGACCATCGTTCTCGATCGCGAGCTCGTCGCCAAAGAGTTGGGCTTTCCCAAGATCAGCCAGAACAGCATGGATGCGGTCAGCGATCGTGATTTCATCGCTGAGATTCTTTTCGACCTCAGCCTGTTGGGTCTTCACCTTTCCAGGCTAAGCGAGGATATCGTTCTCTGGGCCAGTGCCGAATTTGGCTTCGTCATGCTGAGTGACGCTCACACCACAGGCTCAAGTCTCATGCCGCAAAAGAAAAAC
>JBCDHN010000927.1:0-1548 GCA_038749915.1 Verrucomicrobiota bacterium
ATCAGCTTGTATTGTGAAACGGAAGGAATGGTGCCCAAACTGCGAATCTGTCCATCGTCCCCGGTAGTGAGCTTCCCGTGGCTGGGCTCGAGCTTTTCCGGTTCAACTGGGGTCCAGTCGCCTACCTTGCCCGCTAGATCGCGTCCAAAGGCGTTGGTTTCTTCCAGTAGCTGTTGGACTTTCCGGTCCAGCGAAAGCGCTTCATCATACCGAGCTGGATCATGGGGCACTGCCCAAACTGGATATTCATTTCTAAGGTCGCAGTCTTCCGTGCTATTGAAGAAGGCCATGAATTGGAAGTATTCCTCATGCTCGAATGGATCGTAGGGATGGTCGTGGCACTGAACGCAACCAAACGTCAAGCCCTGCCAAACGGTCCACGTGGTGTTGATGCGGTCGCCGACTGCTGCTACCCGAAACTCCTCGTCATCGGTGCCCCCTTCGGTGTTGGTCATCGTGTTTCGATGAAACGCGGTCGCGATGATATCGTCAGGCTTTGGGGACGCCAGTAGATCTCCGGCAAGTTGCTTGATTGTAAACTCGTCAAACGGCATGTCGCTGTTGAAGGCTCGGATCAGCCAGTCGCGATAAGGCCAGATATCGCGATGGGGATCTTTCTCAAAACCGGCGCTATCGGCATAGCGGGCGAGATCCATCCACAGCGATGCCCACCGCTCTCCAAAACTCGGCGACTCGAGTAGCTCGTCCACAGCCCGAACGAAAGCGGATTCGTCCGGAGCATCTTGTTCCAACTGACGCAGGAGTTCGGCGGAAGGCGGAAGCCCCGTCAGATCGAAGCTGGCGCGACGAAGCCATTCGGCAGGCGACGCCGTGGCAGAAGGCTCGAGGCTCTCTGATTCCAGACGCGAAAGGATGAAGTAATCAAGAGTCTGCTTTGGCCAATTCGAGTCCGTCGTATGCGGAAGCGGCGCAGGTTGGGGAGGATTGAAAGACCAATGTTCATCCCATTCCGCGCCCTCCTTTACCCAATCGGTGAGGAGCTGGATTTCTGTATCCGTCAGCCCCTCCGGGTGTTCCTGGGCCGGCGGCATCTTATCATCTTCGTCATCCGTTGTGATCCGATAGATCAATTCGGAGTCGTCCGGCTTTCCGGGAACGATGACCGGATAACCGCTTTTCCCTTCTCCAAGCGCCTGCTCGCGATGGATAAAGGAAACGCCGCCCGCCTGCTTCACACCTCCGTGACAAGTGGTACAATTCCGGCTGAGAATCGGTCGAATATCACGATTAAAATCAACCTCTGCATTCGCGACTGACGCGAGCGCAAGCGCTATAAGTCCACTATAAGCGTTAGGTTTTTGGAGCATTCCTCTTGGGTTAATTGATTCTCTCAAGAATTCAATGATCAGGTGAAACGATGTCAAGAAAGTGGTCTACTTTACCCAAACATCTCCGTCAGCGGTCCCGTGCTGTCAGAAAATGATTCCACGGGACAACCCACGTGCTTCAGCGTGCTCAGCCAAAGATCGGCGAGACGCGATTCACTTTTTTTGTAGGCATAATGAACACCGTGACGGACACCGTTGC
>JBCDHN010000928.1:0-1547 GCA_038749915.1 Verrucomicrobiota bacterium
ACCAAGCAGCTTCTGGGATTCGCAAAAGGCAGCTCACCAAAGCGAAAAAAACAGGACCTCGGCCAACTCATCAAGCGCTCGGCCAGGCTCGCAACCATGGGGTCCAACATCCGCTGGGATCTCAGTATTGCCTCGTCTTTGCAAAGTGTGGAGGTGGATGAAACCCAGATCGTTCAGGTATTCAGTAATCTGCTGATCAATGCTCGCCAAGCCATGCCGGCGGGGGGAATCATCCAAATTGGCTGTGAGAACGTCCAAGTAACCCCGGAAATGGGCCTCAAAATCCAACCCGGCCCCTACGTGGTCGCAACGGTTCGGGATCGCGGAACGGGAATCCCTGAAGACCAGCTTTCGAAGATTTTCGAGCCCTATTACACGACCAAACCGGAGGGCAGCGGCCTCGGCCTCGCGACCTGCTACAGTGCGGTTCAGAAACACGAGGGAACCATCACCGTTCGATCGAAAATTGATGTGGGAACGGAGTTCAATATTTACCTGCCCGCTGTTTCCGCAGACGTGGAGCCCCCGGTGATCGAACCTCCCCGCATCATTCCCGGAGATGGATCGATTCTCGTGGTCGATGACCAGGATGGTGTGCGGGCCGTGGCGGTGCAAATTCTTGAAAAGCTCGGTTACGACGCTATTTCAGCGACTGATGGAGAGGAAGCGCTCCGCCTTTACATGAAGCGAATGCACAGTGGAGAGCCCATTTCCGCGATCCTAATGGATATGACGCTTCCCGGCGGAATGAGCGGGGACGAAACTCTCCGCGAAATTCGACGCCTTGATCCGAATGTCCGCTCTATCGCGACGAGCGGCTATTTTGAAGAAGATGCAGAGATGGAATTGCGTGAACGCGGCTACAAGGCGATGCTTCCCAAGCCTTACACCGCTGAAGGGTTGTCCGTGGCCTTGCAGACGGTGCTCACATCGTAAGCCTTCTCTTCCCTTGCCGCGTCTGATCCATCTTGTTGTAATTGCTGCGATTGGACTCGGTTTCAGCGCGATCCTGGCGGCAGACGCCGATCCTCAGACCATCAAAGAGGAACAGAAGCGGGAAGTGGCCAGCGCCGGAATCAGCACGGCTACGAAGATTATCATCGTTCTTCTCCTCTTTTTCGTGATGAGTGCGATGCGGACGCTGAGCCGTAAAAAACTCCAAAGAGCGCGACAGCGCCGGGTAAAACCTTGGGAAGACGACGGAAAGCCAAGCGGCCCCTAGAAAGCCTCAACCCGCGGAGATATCGACGGCGGTGAATCCCGCAAACTTGACGAAAACCCGGTCGTGACGAACGACGCTCTTGAAATTTTGATTGGCAGGAACGGTGAACCAGTAAACCCGGTTTTGACGGTCCCGAACCGCAATCCGGCGCGTCTCAGAGTTGGAATCCACGATGCTTCCCTGAATGTGACGAACACCGCCCTGAACCACCGGAATCCGGAGGCCAGCAGGAGCGGGAACTCCATTGGGATGATTTCGGTAAAAGCTCTCTCCGTACTCTTCGCCGGATGCTAAATGCACACCGCAGATCAAACTGGCAGCTGCG
>JBCDHN010000929.1:0-1545 GCA_038749915.1 Verrucomicrobiota bacterium
AATCGTTTCCAAAGAACTCAAGCTGATCAGATTCCGGAACTCCAAATCGGAAACTGTTCTCCAATGGAGCAGCTTCAGGGATTGCCGGATCGACCCGCGCATAGGCATCGGAAGGATCGAACACGGCTGCTGCGTTCAGGACGAACTCGGCATCTTCAGCGCAATTGGCAAAGATGGAAACGCAATCAAGAGTCTTGCAGGCGGGAAAGACTCCCGAACAGCTGAGAAGCCCGCGGCTCGGCTTGTGACCTACCAATTGGTTGAATGCAGCGGGAATTCTTCCTGAGCCGGCGGTGTCCGTTCCGAGAGAGAAACTGGAAAAGCCCCTGGCGACGGCAATCGCCGAACCCGAGCTTGATCCTCCGGGGATGTATTCCGGATCAATCGCGTTTTTCGGGTAGCCATAGGGTGAGCGAAGGCCAACCAAACCGGTGGCAAACTGGTCCAGGTTGGTTTTGCCGACCGGAATGGCACCGGCATCGATCAGGGTTTGAACGACGAAGGCCGAATTCTCGGGTTCATAGGCAAAATCGGGACATGCGGCCGTAGTTGGAGCTCCCTTGAGGTCGATATTGTCCTTAATGGCAAACGGAACACCATAAAGCGGTTGAGAGGCCAAATCGCGTGATTCAACGGCGTTCGCATAATCGAGCAACTCGTCCAGCGTGAGCCGATGAATCCAGATATTGGTAGGCTCAGCTTCGGTGATGGCTTGGTGGAGGGCCTCAATCAGCTTCGTTGGGGTCCAGTCACCCGAGGCATAGGCTTCGCGCAGGGAACGGAGTCCCAAGTTGGGGAGCTCTGTGTTCATGATTCTGTTTCGAGCTCGAGAATTGCCAATACCTGCCCTGCGCTCACGCTGGCTCCTTCTTCGACAAGGATTTCGCGAATCATACCGGTTTCCGGAGCCCCCACCGAGATTTCCATCTTCATGCTCTCCACAATCAGAAGCGTTTGGTCTTCAGCGACTGAATCACCCGGCTTCGATGCAATCTTCCACAGGCTCCCGGCAACGGGCGAAGTCACTGCTTCACAGCCTTCGGGGATATCAATCGCATCCTGCTGAGGAGGGATTTCGACCTCTTCGACCTCGAAAGTCATGGCACCGCTTGCTTCCCAGCGTTCGCGTTCTTCGGAGAACGCCTTCCGCTGGGTTTCTCGAAAGGCGGCAATGCTAGTGTCGTTTTCCTGAAGAAAAGCGTGATAGTCTTTTGGCCGGAAGGTGGTTTCTTCGATCTTGATGTCGTACTGGCCAGTCAAAAACTGACGCCGCATCTCCAAAAGTTCGTCTGCTTCGACCGGGAACCATTTGATCTGGTCAAAAAAGCGCAGCAACCAAGGTTTTCCTGCCTTAAAATGTTCAGTGGTGTTAAATCTGTTCCACACGGGCAATGTCCGACCCACGAATTGGTATCCGCCGGGGCCTTCCATCCCGTAAATGCAAAGATAGGCGCCTCCAATGCCGACCGCATTTTCCGGCGTCCAGGTTCGAGCGGGGTTGTACTTGGTGGTTACCAAACGGTGTCTCGGATCGAGAGGCGTTGC
>JBCDHN010000930.1:0-1539 GCA_038749915.1 Verrucomicrobiota bacterium
CCAAGTTCCAAGTCCGTCATTCACCACGCTTGAAACTTGGGTTTCTCGCCCGTAAGGCTCTTCCACGATGAAAGCCTTGACTCTGACTGCTTACAACGAATTCAGCTACGAAGACGCGCCGGACCCTGAAATGGGCCCAAATGACGTGATTATTGGCGTGAAAGCCTGTGGCATTTGCGGAAGCGACATTCATGGGATGGATGGATCCAGCGGTCGGCGTATTCCTCCAATCATCATGGGCCACGAAGCCGCCGGAGAGATCGTCAAGACGGGAGAAAATGTGACGGATTGGAAGGTCGGGGATCGCGTCGCTTTCGACTCGATGATCTTTTGTGCCGAGTGCGAGGCGTGTGAGAGCGGCCACACCAATCTGTGTCCGGAACGCAGGGTCATTGGAGTATCCTGCGATGACTATCGCCGCCATGGCGCCTTTGCGGAGTTGGTTCAGATTCCTCAGCACATCCTTGTGCCGATGCCGGAAGCTCTCAGCTATGAAGAAGCCGCCTTCGGTGAGCCAGTGGGGGTAGCGCTTCACGCGGTCGGGCTCGTTTCGCCGGCCAAGGGAGATGTGGCAGTCGTTGTTGGCGCTGGTTTAATCGGTTTGTTGGTGGTTCAGGCTTTGAAGCGGGCTGGATGCGAGCGGGTTCTGGCGGTCGATCTCGATGACAATCGGCTTGAGCTGGCCAAGGAACTCGGAGCTGATGATGCCGTCAATTCCGGCGCGCAAGATGCCCTCGACCAAATCCGGACCTGGGCCGGAGGAGACGGCGCTGATATCGCGATGGAAGTCGTCGGGATCAGCCCCACCATCAACCTCGCCGTCAAGTCGGTCCGCAAGGGGGGCAAAGTTGGAGCAGTAGGGAATTTGAAAGCCACGGTTGATTTCCCGCTTCAGGACGTCGTCACCCGCGAAATTACGGTTTTCGGCTCCTGCGCTTCCGCTGGTGAATATGAAGAAGCTCTCCAAGCCGTTTCGTCAGGGGAAATTCACGTCAAACCGCTGATCAGTGCTTCGGCTCCAATCAGTGAAGGCGGAACCTGGTTCAAAAAGCTTTACGACAAAGAAGGGGACCTTCTCAAAGTCATTCTCCATCCCTGAGCCGGAGCTTTGAAAGACGAGGAAAACGCGATGTGGGGCGTGACCATCGCGGCCGAAAACGTGTCTAACGGAGAAACAAGTTTTCCGTGAAAATTAGTTGCGGCAAAGTTAACACCGTAAAAATGTAAACTAGTGTTAGTATCTTCGCTTGCCTAGATCCTTGATGGATATGTCTCGAACAGTTGCCCCTTTCGTTCGTCTGGTTGCGGTGGCCGCGTTGGCTGCATCGCTTACCAGTTGCGCAATTTATCCCGATGTTCCCGTTTGGCAGAAGAAAATGGCAAAGGGGAAGCATATCAAAAACCTTTCCGAGCAGAGTCTGCTCCGGAAAGCTCGTCAGGACACCATTGATGTGGGATTACCCGAAGCCCGGGAAAAGCTGCTGGTGAATCTGAAGAACCTGGATGCCAAAAACGGCCTTCTCGAAACGAGGCTTTCGA
>JBCDHN010000931.1:0-1534 GCA_038749915.1 Verrucomicrobiota bacterium
AACCCTGGAACAGAACTGGTCTGTGAAACTGCCGCGAGCCTGGCCGCCGCATCCATCCTATTTCAAAATAGCAACCCTACTTACGCCGCCGAACTCATCGAACACGCCGAGGCTCTCTATGCCTTCGGCGACTCCCATCGTGGTCTTTACAGCGATTCCATCTCCAATGCTGCCGCTTTTTATCGATCCTGGAGCGGCTATCAAGATGAACTCACTTGGGCCGCTGCCTGGCTTTATCGAGCTACCGGAAAAGCCGCCTGGCTTACCAAAGCGGAAGCAGAATATCAAAACCTCGGCAACCAAGCCGGGACCTCTGTCAAGTCTTACAAATGGACCCTCGCCTGGGATGACAAATCATTTGGCTGTTACGTTTTGATGGCGATGCTGGAACCTTCAAGTTCCAGCTATAAATCAGATGCCCAACGCTGGCTCGATTATTGGTCTGTCGGCTACAATGGCGACCGCATCACTTACACCCCTGGCGGTTTGGCTTGGCTCGATACCTGGGGAGCATTGCGATACTCCGCGAACACCGCTTTCGCGGCCTTCGTTTATGCCGACAATGTCGCTGATCCTTCCGGTCGATACAGCTCTTTCGCGGCCTCACAGATCAACTACATGCTCGGAAACAATCCGGACTCGCGTAGTTATCTCTGCGGCTTTGGCAACAATCCCCCGATCAATCCTCATCACCGAACGGCTCATGGAGCTTGGTCTAACAACCTTCAAGGACCACCCGTGAACAGCCGTCACGTTCTTTACGGAGCACTCGTCGGCGGACCAAATGCCAGCGACGAATACACCGACGACCGCGGAAACTACATCACCAACGAAGTCGCTCTCGATTACAACGCGGGCTTCCAAGGTGCCCTGGCTCGAATGTATCTCGACAACGGTGGTTTCATTGATCCCAACTTCCCCCAGCCCGAACAACCTTCGATCACCGAGTTCTATGCCGAAGTGAAAATTAACGCGTCCGGACCACACTTCACCGAACCAGCAATTTGGGCGAGCAATCGGTCCGCCTTTCCCGCACGCTCAATCGATGACATGTCAGCCCGTTACTTCATCGATATCTCCGAAGGGATCGCTGCTGGGTATGGCCCGCAAGACTACCTCATCACCCGAAACGGTGGAGGTTCTCTCGTGGTGAGCGACCTCCTCCCATGGGATGCCGCCAATCACATTTACTATGTCGAAGTGCTCTACGATGGCATTCCCATCTATCCCGGTGGAGCGAGTGAATATCATAAGGAAGCACAGATTCGCATCAGCCTGCCAACCAGTGCTCCGGCAAGTGCTTGGGATCCCACCAACGATTGGTCCTACCAAGGACTCAGTAGTAGCCTTAATGAAGCGCCCCGCATTCCGGTTTATTCAAATGGCCTTCTCCTTGGCGGGATCGAACCTCCAAAGGGCGATTTACAAAGTTACCTCGTCTGGACCCAGAACCACTTCTCGTCCGAGCAACTCGCCAACCCCGCTATCGTCGGACCAGAGGCAAATCCGGACGGAGACCCATTTTCCAACCTCG
>JBCDHN010000932.1:0-1534 GCA_038749915.1 Verrucomicrobiota bacterium
CTGCATCGCCTACGATGAAAGCACCTTGTCAACCACGGTCACCAATTCGTGGGGTTCGTAGGGTTTGGGCAAGACGTCTGCAAATCCAAAATCCTCGGGCTGAGACATGGCCGGATCATCACTGTAGCCGCTTGAAACAATTCCTCGCGCTGCCGGATCGATTTCCTTGATCCGGTTCATCGTTTCGACTCCGCCCATCCCGCGTTCAATCGTGAGATCCATGATCAGGAGATTGAACGGGTCGCCATTGGCTACCGCTTGCTGATACGCTTCGATGGTTTGTTCACCATCACGGGTTTCGATCACTTCATAACCGGCTTGGCTAAGAGTGGCGTTGATTAGTCGACTGACCAATTCTTCGTCTTCGAGGACGAGAATTCGGCCGCTACCACCGGGTGCGGCATCTGAGGAGGCATTAGGAGTGCTCATGGGTTGTTCTTCGTTAACCAAAGGCAGTCGCACTGTTGCGATTGTGCCTTCGGTGGGAGTTGAAACGAGGTCGACCGAACCACCATGCGCCTGAGCGATGGATTCACAGACCGTCAGGCCCAATCCACTGGCGTTCCGATCACCTCGTGTGGTGAAGAAAGGTTCAAACGCTTGATCCCGCACAGCTGGATCCAAGCCATGTCCGGAGTCGATGATTTCGAGGAGAAACATCTTCCCATCCATTTCACCTCGCAGAAAGATCGTGCCCTCATTCATCGCCTGCTCGGCATTGAGAAGCAGATTCTCGATCAATCGACGAATCTGTTTCGGATCGGCATGAACCACCGCCTCTGGAAAATCAGAAATCCATTCATAACGAAGTCCGTTGCGCGGATCCCGTTCCTCAACGATTCGAACGAGCAATTCCTTGGCGGCTACCGGCCCCTTCACCGGTGTCCCACCGCGGGCAAAGGTCATCAATTGCTGAACCAGACCCTGGGCTTTGAGGGTTGCACCCGTAGCGAGTTCAAGCTCATACAACAGCTCGGGATCTTCCGTCACCCGACCTTGGGCCATCGACAAATTCCCAAGCAAAATGGTTAGCAAATTATTGAAGTCGTGAGCAAAACCCCGTGCCAACGAGCTAAGCCCCTCCAGCTTCTGGTTGCGACTCTCCTGTCTTGATGTTGGAGTCTGCTCCTGAAACACCGTTGCAATGCCGCTAAGGCCTCCGTCAGGGTTTTCGAGCGGAACATTCTCCGTTTCGATCGTGATTTCGCGACCATCACGGCGTTTCAAGGTCGAATTCCCAATCGCCTGAAACACGTCCGTCAACGCCTCTCCCGCAGCTTCATTCAGGCTCCAGCCCGTCAGTTCCTCGGCCTGACGGTTCAGGTAAGCAACATTTCCTGCCAGGTCGGATACGATCACACCCGGGGAAAGACTCGCAAGCGTCTGATGTAAAGTCTGGGTCTTGAGTGGAGCCGCCGTCGAGGCGCGACCCCCATTAAGCGCCGCATCAAGGGCAAGCTTCAGGCCTTCCTCGGAAAAGGGGCGCGTGATGTGGCCACAGAGAAACGGCACTCGGGTAAGCGAAAGATCCGTA
>JBCDHN010000933.1:0-1532 GCA_038749915.1 Verrucomicrobiota bacterium
CGATTCGGGCCGGCCGCAGGACGTATCCACCCCAGAACGGCGGGCGGGGAACGGGCTCATTCTCCGGATATTTCGCTTTGTACTCCGTTTCCCGCTTCTCCATCCACTCTCGGTTGGGAATGACCTCGCTCTGGGTTGAGACCCACGCTCCAATCCGGCTTCCGTATGGGCGGCTGTGGTAATAGCGATCGCTTTCCTCATCGGGGAGCTTATCGGTGCGACCGCGCACGCACACCTGACGCTCAAGGGTTTCCCAGTGAAAGGTGAGGGCGGCGTGGGGATTCTCGGCAAGGTCACGACCTTTGCGGCTTTCGTAATTGGTGAAAAACTGGAAGCCACGCTCGTCCAATCCTTTGAGCAACACCGTCCTCGCCGACACCTGACCGTCGCCGGAAACCGTGGCCAAAGTCATCGCGTTCGGATCGATCAACTTCTCCTTTGCCACTTCGTCGAACCAGGCCTGGAAGAGTTGGATGGGCTCGTCACCAACATCGGCCACATCAAGGCTGTCGCGCTGATAATCGGTGCGCAGGTCGGGGAGATCTTCACTGGGAATGATGGGTTTTGGCATGATGAAGTTTGATTACGTTGTAATCGTGCTAGTGTCTGCGATTCCACCTTTGCATGCAAGCTGTGAACCAACCGTTAGCTTCTCACGTTGACCAGATTCTGATTACTCAAGGCCAAATCCATGAGCGTGTGGCCGAGCTGGGAACGGAGATCGAATCGAAGCACGGAGAGGGAGATCTGACCATGTTGGTCATTCTGCATGGCAGCATTCTTTTCGCGGCGGATTTGATGAGAGCGATGTCGGTCCCGGTCTACCTCGAATCGTTTCGCGTTGCCAGTTATCACGGCGGGACGGCCAGCTCAGGGACGGTCAGCATGGAGCAGGCAGAGACCCTGAAGCACCTCAAAGGGCAGAATGTGCTCCTGGTGGATGACATCCTCGATTCCGGTCGCACTCTGCATGCCGTGAAGAACCTTCTCGAAGAAGAGATAGAGGCGGCCACGGTTCGCTCCTGTGTTTTGCTTGATAAACAGGTGACAAGATCCGTCGAGGCGGCTGCCGATTTTACCGGGTTTGAAATCGAGGATGCCTTCGTGATCGGGTATGGGTTGGACTATCAGGGAAAGTACCGAAATCTCCCCTTTATCGGGACCTTGAAAGCGGAATGCATCGAATCCTGAATCGGGTTTTCTTTCCGCTTCCCGTTTTTCCGAAGAACTGCTAAAGATTTCCGAATATGCAGTGGTACTATCTGGACCAGAATCAGCGCCAAGTTGAGGCTACCGAAGAAGAGCTTCAGGACTTGCGGATGAGACGCGTCATCACCGATCAAACCATGATTTGGAATGAGACGCTTCCGGAATGGGTGGAGATGGGACGGGCTTTGCCGATGCAACTCGGACAATATGAGGAGCCTACGAAAGAGGAGATCAACGATCTCATCAATCCCCTGGCCACGGCCGCGGAAAAGCAGCCATCCGCCAATTCCTCCGATACCCGGGTCTATGCCAGCGTGGTGGCG
>JBCDHN010000934.1:0-1530 GCA_038749915.1 Verrucomicrobiota bacterium
ACGATCTTCGCCGTAGGGAACAGCCCCTTCAAAGTAAACTCCTTCCTGGCGACCTTTGCTAACGTGGGTACTGTAAATTTTCTTCTCAGTTCCAGACGCGTACGCTTTTCGGGCATTGTCCAACGCAGCCAGAAGCTCTTCGCTGCTCGTCTCCAACGGCAGTTGCTCTATCACCTCTCCTTTCAAGCCAAACTCACCCGGATGAATCAGAAAGAATCCGGAGTCTGAAGCTGACTTCTCACCCAGCGGCTCCTTCCACTTCCGGCTCGAGTCCAAATCGATATGAAAGCGACCAATCACGGAGTCGTCATTCGCCACCGGTTTCAGCGACTCCCGCTGCTTTGCCAGCTCCGCCTCGCTTCCTGCCACCAGCAAGAGAACCCGCTGATCAGCCGAGGCTACATTGAGCGCCTGCCGAAACGAATGGAAATCCTGAACCACATCATCCTTGCTTTCTCCCCGGGGACGATAGGAGGCCGCGATCGAATCCAATTGCCTGATGATCCCGTTGACGTCACGCCCCAGGACCTGTTCCGGTCCTCGTCCCGAACGCGACAACCATTCCTGGCCGGAGGGATCGAGAATGCAAAATGCGCTATTTTCGAACCGACCGTCGAGAAAACGGCGAACCCATTCCTGGTGAGTCTCACTTTCGTAGGAATCGATGCGGACAGCGACAAATTTGCGGGTGGCGTTGATAAATTCTTTGTTCGAGAACAGACCGTTCTGCGTTGCGGTGTACCCCGGTCAGAAGACTCCTGAGATGCCATTGCACTGCGTGGCAGCGGCGACAAACATGATCGGCTTGTTCGTTCGCTGAGCCTCGGCTTCAGCTGTTTCCCACGTCGTATACCAATCGATTCCGGACTCGCCGAGATCCAGGTCGGCCGCGCCAAGATCAGTTGGTCTGGGACCACCGCCACCGGGCCGGGGACCTTGGGCTTGTGCGAAAGCCAGCCCAAGGAGCGCAAGAACTCCAAGGATGGGTATCATTCTTCGATGCATGGACGATGGAACGCGACGCCAACGAAAAAGTTTCTCGATGAGCTCCAAAAAGTCAGCCCTCCTTTCAAAATCTACGGCAACGCCGTTGCGCAAATCAGCCTCAGGTTGGCCGAAGTGCCTACCTGGGGTAGATCAACGCAAGGAAGTTGATCGCTGAAAGGGATCCGCAAGCTTACACAAGCCCTTCAGGCTTGGCTTCATCACCGGGCACGAAATTCCTGGGGTAGCCTCCGCTTCGCTACAACAACCCCAGGCTATTCGTCCAAAACGGCGTTGCCGTTTGCAGGTCATTCTCAGTTCAACCCTGACATAGCCAAAACTTCAAGTGCCCAGGTTCTGATAATACTTCGCGATCCGGCGTCCGTGTTCGTCATAAGCTGCCTCAAAGATCTCCGCCGCTTTCTCCGCACCTACCACTGCACCCGCCGTCAGAACCTTGGGTGGCTTGCCCGCCTCAACAAGCCGCTGCGCGACTTCCGCTTTGATCGCGTTCACCAACATTGCCCCTCCAATGGTCGAGCCGGG
>JBCDHN010000935.1:0-1530 GCA_038749915.1 Verrucomicrobiota bacterium
CATTGAGCGTGCCGCTGTTGTTAAACCGGAGCAGCGACAAGTGAAACGCGTTGTTGCCGAAATCGTGGGCAAAAATGCAATCATCATCGATGAAGATGCAGATCTGGATGAAGCTGTACCAGCAATCCTGCATTCGGCGTTGGGATTTCAGGGGCAGAAGTGCTCCGCCTGTTCCCGGCTCATTGTGCTGGATGCGGTTCATGACCGATTGGTAGGACGATTGGTCGATGCTGCCAAAGGTTGGAAACTCGGGCCGAGCGAAGATCCAAGCCATCAAATGGGAGCGCTGATCGATGGGAACGCGCTGGCTAAGTTTCGGGAATACGCCACCATCGCCAAAGAAGAGGGGCATTTGGCGTTCGAAGCAGATACTGGCTCGGACCAAAATCTTGCTCCCATCACGATTGTTGCCGGAATCAAAGCGACGCATCGGATTGCCCGGGAAGAAGTCTTCGGTCCGCTGTTGGCAGTCATATGCGTTGAAGATTTTGATGAAGCTTTGGAAGTCGCCAATTCGACGGAATATGCGCTGACCGGTGGCCTGTTTAGTCGCACGCCGAGTCATTTGGAACGCGCCAAAAGCGAATTTGAGGTCGGCAATCTCTATCTGAATCGCGGAATCACCGGGGCTCTGGTTGGTCGACAGGCCTTTGGAGGGGCTGCCATGTCCGGGGTGGGCTCCAAAGCGGGAGGACCAGACTACCTGCTCCAATTCATGAATCCCAAGGTAGTGACCGAGAACACGATGCGGCGAGGCTTTGCTCCTGACGCGGACATGGATTAGTCTCGCGCTGCGATGTCCCGAAAGGTCAGATTTCGTCTCGTTTGTTGGGGAGTTCTCGTCGGCTACCTGGCGATCTATTTCGTCGCCCGACACAACTTTGCCGATGTTACCTTTGATCCTTCGCGTGATAGCATGTTCGACAGTCGCCATTGGATGCCCCAGCCCCAACGCGTTGCCATTTGGTCGAGGGATGAAATCACCAGCTTTCAGGCGGGTTTTGACCGACTGACGTGGGAAGAGCAAACCCGGTTACGAATTTCAGAAACCCTCTTTTGGCCGCTCATCCAGTTGGAGCTCAACCTGTTTGCCTGCAGGGTTAGATTTGCTCCATAGACTGGGCGCTGCCGAATTAGAAAAGCAACTCAGCCAAGGCCTCATCATCGAGGAACGTCGGATCGGAGACGGCCAGGAATTCACTGACCATGGTCAAGACCTCCAACTCCTCCGTCAAAATATCGACTTCGTCTTCAGAGACGACTATCGGAGCGACTTCCGATGATGGAGTTGCAGCGATCGTTCCCTCATCTGTTGCCTTTGGAATCATGAAGATTCCCAACAGCAACACCACGAGAGCGGCAAAGGAACCAATGAAAGCTGGTTTTTGGAAGAGAACGGACCAGAAATTCAGCGTCGATTGGCTGGACGCCTGAGACCTTCTTACCTCACGAACCGTGTTCTGAACGAAGGCACCTGATGGCATCCTCGGCGGTGATTTGCCGAGGAGGTTCCAGATTTCGTCATGTTCC
>JBCDHN010000936.1:0-1530 GCA_038749915.1 Verrucomicrobiota bacterium
GGAGGTGGCGGAGCGGCCCTCGCAAGAGGGTTGCTCCGCCTGAAGCCTCTATACTCAACTTACTAACATTATCCTATGAATGCAGATCTCATTGAAAAGCATTTTGCCCGTATGGGCGCCCGGATCAAACTGGTTCGACATGAACCAGTGATCAATCGATGTGGTTGGAATCGCAACGCTTTCTCCGGCCGATTCTCGGTCGATGTGCAGCAGGACCGTCGAGGCGAACACTTTGTGTTCAACGTTTCGACTGAAGTAGAAGATCTGCTGGAAGTAGATCTTCTCCAGGTCCAGCCAAAGGAGCGTCATCTCCTCCTCATGGTGAAAGATCCGGACGTGGAAGGGAAACCGGTCAAAGACCGATTTCTCTGTGGTCACGATGAACGGGAGTGGTTTGTCGCTGCCGTTCCCGGCGCTGTTTCGACAGTGACCGGTGCAATGGAGTCGCTGAAGCCAGTCGCGGTGCGCGCGGCTCAAGCCCGAAAAGGTTTGAACCAGAAGCAGCGCATCCGGCGTCGCAACAGCGCCTTTCGCCGACAAGGCGAATGGTTCTTCGTCCCGGCACCCAGCGCTTTCGTTCAGAAAGACGCTGTGCTCCGGAACGAGCCGATTGCGCGATCGGGTGGAAAGCCCCACTTCGTTCAGTTTCTTTATCGGGAAGGTGGTCAGACGATCTTCGTTTGCCCACAACGTCCCGACGGAGTCTCTGAATTGGAATACGGGCGACTCATCCAGTCCAAACCAAAAGCAAAAGGCTGGGCCTGGCAGACGCGGCTCATCAATCCTCGGGTTCTTGCCCGCGGCGAAGTGCGTCACCCTGACCACAAGACGATTACCCTGCACGGATGGCACGAAGTTCTCATGAACCTTGAGAACCAGAGCCGCACGATGCAGCGAGTCGCCTTCATCGACTAGCCCCCTTCCCCAAAATCCGATTCAACAGGGTTGGGTCCCTGACCTGACCCTGTTGGATCACCTCCTCCTCTTCCTTTTTGGAATCCCCAAATTCCACAACTCAGAAATACAAGGATCGGAACGAGAGTCTCCGATCTTGCTTACTAACACTTTACTATCATGAGCACCTCCATCCTCGATCTCAAAACCGTTCTGGTCCTCAACCGGAACTGGCAGGCGATCAACACGCGGACTCCGGCAGAAGCATTCTGCCAAATGGCAACCGACGTGGCTACCGCTCTCGACATCCAGGGAACCGACTTCATGGTCCCGACGAAATGGGAAGACTGGCAGAAATTGCCGGTCCGCGAAGGAGATGCCAGTATCGGGACCTCGCGCGGAGAAATCCGCGTGCCAACCGTGATCGTGGTAGCCAACTTCAGCCGTGTGCCGAAGAAACGTCCCAAGTTCAACTCCCGCTCTCTCTGGGAGCGCGACGGCGGACGCTGCCAATACACCGGGAAAAATCTCGCTCCGGGGGAAGGCAACATGGACCACGTTGTTCCCCAATCCCGTGGCGGTGCCACGAGCTGGGAAAACTGCGTTCTCGCAGCTCGCGACGTGAACTCCCGCAAA
>JBCDHN010000937.1:0-1525 GCA_038749915.1 Verrucomicrobiota bacterium
CTGTGGGGCAGTCAGCGATCTGGTTGGGGAAAGTGCTCTTTCTGGGAACTGCGGTGGTGACTCCGATTCTGATGAAAGTGGCATTCACTTGGCGAGGCTTCGATCTGGGATCGGCGCAATGGCTTGTCATGGGGAGTTCGGTGATTCTTGTGGCGTGTCTGCTCTGCGCTTTCGTCGGAGGATTGACGGCCTTGGCTTCGACACCTCGCCAGGTGATTGCACTTGCCATCATCGCAGTGGTCGCAACCGGAGTCTGGGTAGTCGTTCAACCGTGGATCCACGGCGATGAGATACTCACTCCCGAAAGCGTTCAAAGAGATTACTGCGGGAGCCTCGTCGGAGGTGGTATTGCGATCGTTGGGCTCATGTCAGGGTGGTTTCTGGCGACGGTGCCCCGACGTCGTATCACGGCAGGAATCGTGATCGCTGCGACATTGCTCGTATCGAACGTGATCGCGATGACTTGGGAACGAGATTGGACGGTCCGATCGGAGTTGAAGTATGCGAAAGCATCGAATCTGGAGCTCAAAATGGGTCCGTTCGATCCGGAGGAAGAGCGGCCCGGACGCCGTATCTGGCCGACTCTACGCATTGCCGGGCTCGGTCGAGATGAAGTCGCAACTGTTCTTGAGTTCGCGCCGATTAAAGAAGGCGAAGACTGGCCTCCGGAAGGCAGTCATACTGAAATTCCCACCACAGAGCGTGGCTACAGTTCGTGGCTGCATTACGAACATGCCAGAGCACTCTTCAAGCATTACCCAAAGTCGACTTTGTGGCAGGACTATGTCGGCAATGATGCCATGGGCAACGGTCGCCCTTCACTTGATGCGATCCTCAAAGGGATGAAGTTGAAACGGGAGGAGGCAATCGCAGAGAGCTGGCGGCTGCAGATCGTCGTGCATGAGATGGTTCAGATCGAAACGATGCCGTATCGTCAACTCTGGTCCCAGGAGAATCAGCTAATGCTGCGCCCGGGAGTGCGTTTGGAAATGGAGCGATTTTCGCGGCAGCGCGACGCCTGGGAAATGCCCGGCAGGCTGCATCGACTTTCTTCGGCTGTGCTTCCCATTCGTCCCTATGCAACGCTGTATCCGAGGGGAAGATTTTTGGATGATGATTTTTTTCTCATCCTCGTCGACCGTGAAATGCGCGAAAACCGAGTCTACGAGTCCGATCTATACCAACGCCGTCTCTACGGACGAAGGTGGACGAACCCGTTGCAGCAATGGATCGCTCGCGAGGGTCAATACTTCGAATACCGCCTCTGGAATCCCCGGGAGCAAGGGATCTTTTTGGACCGAGAAGTCGATCAATGGATCGACGAGCAGGAAGCCCACTTTTGGTATGCAGCCGAGCGGGGCATCGTTGAATTCGAATTGAGCCCATCAGAGATGAAGGAAATTCTCCCGGAACCTGCTCCCAAGTAAAGGTGAGTTCATTCTCAGAGGGGAAAGGGGTCAGCAGTCTTATCTTGAATTTCAAATGCGGCCGGTCCCCCGCCGCATTGCGCCGGGCCCTCAAGGCC
>JBCDHN010000938.1:0-1510 GCA_038749915.1 Verrucomicrobiota bacterium
ATGAGGACCGGTGCGGATCGGGATCTCGGTAAATGATCGCGGATCAATCTCCCAAACGTAAATCGGATCAGGATGCCCATTCTTCGTGTGCATCTTTAACATTTGATTGAAGTCACAATCGAAGACTTCTCCCTGCCAGCTGACGTTAATGGTGTTTCGGCACATGAGACCGTCCACCGTCGATGGATTAAACGCCTCTTTCAGCACCTCCATGTATTCCATTAGTTGGCCGTTGCGCTTGAGGTAGGCCGAGAATCTGGAAATCGGCATGTTGGCAATGCAAAAGAGACTGTTGAACTCGATGTCGAAGTGGGCCTTCATTTCCCGGCGATAATCGGCTTCTAACTCCTCCTGTTCCGGTGGAAGAAAGGCTCCGTTGGGGTTATAAACGAAGTTGAGGATGAGGTTGGGATCCCGGCCATAGCCAAGTTCGTTGAGGATTTGAAAGGCTTTGATGCTCGAATCAAAAACGCCATCGCCCCGTTGCTCGTTCACGTTGTCAGGCTGGTAGCAGGGCATGGAAGCAACGATCTCCACTTGGTTTTCCGCGAGAAACTCCGCCACCCATTCATAACCGACCTCATTCACGATCGTCGCGTTGAGGCGATCCATCACCCGTCGGGGTTGATCGAAATTGCGGACCGTGGTCACGAGCCGCTTAAAATCGGGAACCATCTCAGGCGTGCCACCTGTCATATCCAGAGTCCCGATTTCGGTTTGGCCAAACCAATCGAGGATTTTGTCGATCGTTTCGCCAGTGACGATTTCCTTGCGCTTGGGCCCGGCGTTTACGTGGCAGTGGACACAGGTGAGATTGCAGAGCTTTCCCACGTTCAATTGCAAAATCTCAGGCGCCGCGCGGTTCAGCATCAACTGATGGTCCGCGAGAGAGCGGTCAAAATCATTAAGCGTAGTGGCCATGCTTGCTGTTGGTCGGGAACGGGCGCGCTAACTTTCGGAAAAAGAAACTCGGCTCTGGATCGAGTGGAAATTGTGCCTGATTTCGGGGTGAATGGAAGCCAAAAAACCGCGTTCCAATGTGGGATAAGAAAGGATGGACGCCTGATCCGCTTTGCGTTAAGATCGCCGCTCACTTCCCCTACCAACATGAACAAACAACTTTTTTGGGTGATTCCCGTGCTGCTTGTCGCCGGGATTGCGAATTCCTTGGCGCAATCTCGGGATGACTTGTTGCGGGCTTCAAGTCAGGCACGGCTGGAATCGCAGATGGGTCCCGGTGCTGCTCCGCTCTTTCAGCCTGACATGAGAACGTATGAGCGTCGCCAGGAAGAGATGGCGTTGGAGCGTTCGCGCAAGTTTCGCAGTATCATGAAGGATGCAACCTCGGGTCTCTCAAAGCCTGAAAGTGCAGATTCGCGAAGGAGGAAATATCCCGCTTCGACTGGAATCACTGACGGAAACTGGCAAGCCCAGCGCCTCGAGAAAATGCGTCAGGGAACATCTTACGAGCCGGTTGGTGAGCGGAGAGGGTTATTGGAGTGCATTGGTG
>JBCDHN010000939.1:0-1508 GCA_038749915.1 Verrucomicrobiota bacterium
GAAAAACTTCAGAATCAAACACGGAGGCATTTTCTCCGTCAGTCGACTGCGGGGCTTGGGGGAATCGCCCTCAACGCGATGCTGGCAAAAGAGTCGATTGCCAAAGTAGGGAACCCGCTTGCACCACAACAGCCCAATTTCCCGCCAAAGGCCAAAAGGGTCATTTATCTTCACATGACCGGCTCGCCACCCAACCTGGACATGTTTGACCGGAAGCCTGAGCTGCTCAAACGCACGGATCAGGATTGCCCGGACGCGTTTCTTGCCGGAAAGGAATTCGCTTTCACCAAGGGTGTCCCCAAATTGATGGGCTCGCCGAGAGAGTGGTCTCAAGTTGGCAAGAACGGCACGTGGATGTCGGATGCAGTTCCCCACCTCCACTCGGTCGCTGATGACATGTGCATGGTCCATTCCATGTATACCGATCAGTTCAACCACGCCCCAGCTGAGCTGCTGATCTACACGGGTGCCCCACGCTCCGGCCGCCCGTCCCTCGGTTCCTGGGTAACCTATGGCCTAGGTAGCGAGAACGAAAATCTGCCCGGTTTTGTCGTTTTGATTTCAAGTGGTGTTCAACCCAATGGAGGTAAAAACTCGTTCGGTTCCGGTTTTTTACCGAGTGTTTATCAGGGCGTCCAGTGCCGCTCAAAGGGTGACCCGGTTCTTTACTCCAGCAACCCTCCGGGGATGAATCGGGAAATGCGCCGCCTGAGCCTTGATGCCTTGTCGGATTTGAATCAGCTCCAAGCTCAGGAAATGGGACATCCTGAAACCTTGACCCGGATTGCCCAGTATGAGTTGGCCTTTCGCATGCAGACTGCCGTCCCCGAAGTGATGGATATATCGAAGGAATCTACAAAGACTCTAGAAAACTATGGGGCGACGCCCGGTGGAGCCAGTCTGGCCAACAACTGTCTGCTGGCCAGACGCTTGGTTGAAAGTGGAGTTCGATTCGTCCAGCTTTTCGACTGGGGTTGGGACTATCACGGGACGCGCGCTGATACCGGAATTGAATCCGGGCTTACGAAAAAGTGCGCGACGATGGACAAGCCCATCGCAGCGCTGATCAATGATCTCAAGGAGCGCGGTCTGTTTGATGACACCCTCATTGTCTGGGGTGGTGAATTTGGCCGGACTCCATTTCGCGAAGGCCGGACGGCGAAGAGTAAAATTCTTGGCCGCGACCACTACCCCGACGTTTTCACGATGTGGATGGCAGGTGGTGGCGTCAAGGGTGGCTATAGCTATGGCGCATCCGATGAACTGGGGTTCCAAGTGGCCGAGAACGGCGTGCACATACACGACCTTCAGGCAACCATTCTCCACCTGTTAGGCTTCGATCATGAGCAACTCACCTATCGATTTCAGGGAAGAGACTTCCGCCTCACGGACGTACATGGCCATGTGGTCAAGGACCTCATCGCCTAGGAATGCTCAGAACTGAGTCCTAAAGAAGGTCCATCGCCTTGCGGGCAACTCCAAAGGCGGCACTCGCGTCACCACCAATC